>DASUEF010000188.1:0-10263 GCA_036275215.1 Limnobacter sp.
GCAGGTGGCGCAGCACAACGCCAGCACCTTGGGCGCCAAAAACCTCAAATTCATCCAATCCGACCTGTTTGCGGGTCTGCTGGCCCACACACCCCCGCTGGCCTTCGACCTCATTTGCAGCAACCCGCCCTACATTGAAGCCGGGGATCCGCATCTTCAACAAGGGGATTTGCGATTTGAACCGCCACTGGCGCTCACCGACCATGGCGATGGGCTGCACTTTTACAGGCAAATTGCCCTGCACAGCCCGACCCTGCTGCGCAGCGGCGGCGGTGTGATCGTCGAGCACGGCCACACCCAGCAAACCCAGGTCATACAACTCTTCCAACATGCGGGGTTTCTCAATGTGCAAGGCCTACCCGACCTGGCCGGCACCCCAAGATTTGTGTTTGCACAGGTGTAAAACAAGGTTGCAAGGCATTGAATTGTCTTGAAAACGAGCGTTTCATGCCCAGTTCAATTACACTTACGGGTTAAGCAACACCCCATTTTCAGAAAGGAAGTCCTATGAGCGTTCGCGATTCCATTCACGAAACCGTCACCAGCCACCCCATCGTGCTGTTCATGAAAGGCACCGCCCAATTTCCCATGTGCGGTTTCTCCGGCCGGGCCATTCAAATCCTGAAAGCCTGCAACGCCGAGCGCGTGGTCACCGTCAATGTGCTGGACGATCCAGAAATTCGCCAAGGCATCAAAGACTACTCCAATTGGCCCACCATTCCACAACTGTATGTGAATGGCGAATTCCTGGGTGGCTGCGACATCATGACCGAGATGTACCAGAACGGTGAGTTGCAAGGCATCATCGCCGCCGCCAACAGCGGCGCCAACGCCGACCAAAAAGCCGAATAAACTCCTACGTGAGCAGCACCCTGCATCAGCACGCCGTCACTGTCGCCATCACCGGTGCCAGTGGCGCTTTGTATGGCCTCAAAATTCTTGATTTATTGCGCTCCCGCGGCGACGTCGAGATCCACCTGGTGGTGTCCAGCTCCGGCTGGCTCACTTTGGCCAGCGAAAGCGACCTGAGCAAAGAAGCAGTAGAAGCCAAAGCCCACGTGGTGCATTCGCCCAAGCAGGTCGGCAACTGCATTGCCAGCGGCTCGTTTCCTTCCTTGGGCATGGTGATCGCCCCCTGTTCCATGCACACCCTGGCTGCTGTGGCGCACGGTCTGTCTGACAATCTGATTGCCAGAGCAGCCGACGTCACGCTCAAAGAGCGTCGTCGACTGGTGCTGCTGCCCCGTGAAACACCGCTTAACCTCGCCCACTTGCGCAACATGGTGTCGGTCACCGAAATGGGCGGCATTGTTATGCCACCCGTGCCAGCGCTCTACCAACGGCCACAGAGCATTGATGCACTCGTGACAGACACCGCCCAACACGCCTTGGAACTACTCGGCTTACCCAACGCAGGGCGCACCGCCTGGCATGGCTTGGGCAACAACAAATCTTGAATCAAACGGCCCGCTCTTGCGCAGGCAAAAAGAAGCGCTGAAGCATCCGCGGATCCGTTTCTAGCCCCAGATCGGCCAACAAACCCAACATGCGCTTGGCAGCTTGCGGATTGCTGCGTTGGTGCTTGCGCGCAATAATCAGCTCGTTTTTCATGGAGTGCTCCCACCCCACCAGTTCCGTCACAGTGACTTGGTAGCCATGGGCCTCCAACTGCAAAGTGCGAAGCACATTGGTCAACTGGCTACCAAACTCACGCGTGTGCAAAGGGTGACGCCACAACTCCACCAAACTGCGCTTACCCAGCGCCGTCGGCTTGTTTTGCCTTAGCACCGATGCCACCTCCGCTTGGCAGCAAGGCACCAACGCAAAGGCCTTCGCTTGCTTCCTTAAACCAAACGCAATGGCATCGTCGGTGGCGGTGTTGCAAGCATGAAGCGCGGTCACCATGTCCACAGTGTCAGGCAAATCTGGATGCTCGGTCGCTTGCGCCGACGGCAAATTCACAAAACGCATTCCGCGATCAAAGCCCAGCTCCGCAGCCAAGGCCTTGGACTTCTCGACCAACTCAGCGCGAGTTTCCACGCCAGCCACCATCACCCCCTCTGGGTTGTCTTTCAGGTACAAATCGTACAGCATGAAACCCAAATACGATTTGCCGGCACCATGGTCCACCAACCGCAGCGCACCGCCCTGGCTGGCGCGGATCTCCTCCATCAGCGGCGCCATGAACTGTGTCAAATGAAGCACCTGCTTGAGCTTGCGGCGACTGTCCTGATTGATACCACCATCCCGCGTCACAATGTGGAGCGCCTTCAACAAGCCGATCGACTGATTTGGCTTTAAACCCAAAGACACCAAAGGATTGTGTTTTATTGCGGGTTTGCTGGGCTTGGGCATGGTGATGTTGGCGTGTCTTGTTTCATAGTACGACAGTGTACTTGACCGCTGTGTGTGCTGCATTGCGGGAGGTCTGTTTCGCCGCTGGCTGTGCGCCAATCTGTGATTCCCTCCCTGAGCCTGGCCACGCGTGTGGCTGGTGCGTCTTTGAAGATCCGTGGTGCGTCTTCATAGACCCGAGGTGTGAGCCTGTTGGCCTTGGATCAGCCCGAGTATCCCTTCTTGCCCCTGGCCAGGGGGCATGCAAAGCGAAAGTGTCGCTGTTGCATCCGGTCCGTCTTGTCGCCAAGCAAGGGAGAAACAGGTTTTCAGCGAGAAACAAGCCTCTGCTTGGCCTGTGGCCATAGATGTAGCTCGGCCTAGAAGCAGCAACAACGTGGCTTGAGGCCTACATTCAAACTGCTGCAATTCAACAGGGGGAAATCAACTGGGAGGAAAAAAGAGAATGGTGCCGCTTGTCGGATTCGAACTGACGACCTACCGCTTACAAGGCGGTTGCTCTACCAACTGAGCTAAAGCGGCACGCTTAAGAGGGCCTTATTTTACTCGAGTTAGGTGCGATTTTCTCTTCGCACCTGGTTTTTTCTCAGATTTTTCACTTGTGGATCCACTTTTTCCAACACTGACTGGCTGCGGGTCATCCGGTGGACCTTGAACAGACCTCAAGCCACCGGTTTTCTGCTTTGAATCCTCTATCGGGGTTTGTTCATCCCCACTTTCCAGAACAAATTGCACTGCCTCATTGCCATCGCCCTCAATTTCAGCCAAAGGCTTGAGCACTTCAAAGGCCATGCCATGCCCATTTTCGCGGGCATAAATCGCGCTGACTTGCTCGATGGGAACCATGATCTGACGTGCAATACCGCCAAACCTCGCCTCAAACTCAATCCATTCATTGCCCAGTTGCAGCTTGTTGGTGGCCAGTGGAGAGGTGTTCAACACAATCTCGCCAGCCTTCACAAACTCACGCGGCACCTGGGTTTGATCGTTGACAGCCACCGCCACATAGGGCGTAAAGCCATTGTCCACGCACCATTCGTGAATGGCTCGAATCAGATATGGCTTGGTTGATACTTCGGTCACGCCACGGTTCCTATTTTTAACGTCAAATCAGCGACGCATCACCTTCTCAGAAGGTGTAAGTGCATCAATAAAGGCAGGCTTTGCAAAAATACGCTCTGCGTATTTCATGAGTGGGGCTGCAGATTTTGGTAGTTCAATGCCGTAGTGCTCCAATCTCCAGAGCAGTGGGGCCAAGGCCACGTCCAGCATAGAGAACTCTTCGCCCAACATGTATTTGCTTTTCAGAAACACGGGGGCCAGTTGCGTAAGCTGCTCACGAATAGAGAGTTTGGCTTTTTCCATGGCTTTTGGATTGCCTGCTTTTTCAATGATGCTCACGTGCTGAAACAGCTCACGTTCAAAGTTGAACAAGAACAGACGGGTGCGCGCGCGCATCACGGGGTCCGCAGGCATCAGTTGGGGGTGAGGAAATCGCTCATCAATGTATTCGTTGATGATGTTGGATTCGTAAAGAATCAGATCACGCTCCACCAGGATGGGCACCTGGCTGTAGGGATTCATCACACTGATGTCGTCGGGACGATTAAACAGGTCAATGTCCTTGATTTCAAAATCCATGCCCTTTTCATGGAGCACGAAACGGCAGCGCTGTGAAAAAGGACAGGTCGTGCCAGAGTAAAGAACCATCATGATGTAGTCATCCCAAAACAAAAAATGGCTGGAGCGACTTAACGCTCCAGCCGGTCATTGATCAAAGCCCAACGCTTATTTGATGTCTTTCCAGTACGCCGCGTTCAAACGCCAAGCGAAGATTGTAAACACACCAAAGAACAGCAACACGATCACGCCAAGTTTAAAGCGGTCTTCACGCACAGGCTCGGCCATGTAAACCAAGTAGCTGGTCAGTTCGGCCATGGCACGATCATATTCAGTGGGGGTCAGTTGCCCAGGCTTCGTCAGTTCAAACCCAACAAAGTTTTTAATTGTTTTGCCTGGGTTGTGGGGATCCGCCACTTCTTCGAATTTGGGTGTTTGTTCACCCTGCAACTCCCACAACACGTGGGGCATGCCCACATTCGGGAATGCCATGTTGTTCCAGCCTGTTGGCTTGCTGTGGTCGCGGTAGTAGGTGCGCAGGTAGGTGTAAATGTAATTCGCACCTTCGTAACTGGTCGTGGCTCGCGAGCGGGCGATCAAAGAGAGATCCGGTGGCGTGGCGCCAAACCACTGCTTGGCCTCTTTGGGATCCATGGCAATGGTCATCGTGTTGCCCACGTTGTCGGTGGCAAACATCAAGTTTTCCTTGATCTGCTCATCGGTCAAACCAATGTCTTTCAAGCGGTTGTAGCGCATGCTTTCTGCGGAGTGGCAGTTCAAGCAGTAATTTGCAAAAAGCTGCGCACCGCGCTGTAGCGCGGCCAAGTCATTGGTAAGGTCTGGCGCTTGATCCATCGGGTAATTGCTGCCCGCGCCCAACACGAGCGAGGGAACCAGCGCCAGCAATGCTAAAAGTTTTTTCATCGTCTAGTCCTTGTCTTCCAAACTTGCTCAGTGTGCGGCAAAAACCACGCGGTCTGGCACGGGTTTGAAGGTGCCCATCTTCGACCACCAGGGCATGGCGAGGAAGAACAGGAAGTAAATCACTGTGCCGATTTTTGCCACCACGTTGCCCACGGGCGAAGGTGGCTGAACACCCAAGTAGCCCAGCACAACAAATGACACCACGAAGATGCCGTAAATGTACTTGTGGAATGCAGGTCGGTAGCGAATAGATTTCACTGGGCTCTTGTCCAACCATGGCAGGAAGAACAGAATTACCACTGCGCCACCCATGGCCATCACGCCGAGGAACTTCGCGTCCAAACCAAACAGCGGGAAATCAATCGCACGCAGAATGGAATAGAACGGTGTGAAGTACCACACTGGAGCAATGTGAGCCGGTGTTTTCAAAGGGTCTGCTGGAATGAAGTTGTTGTATTCCAGGAAATAACCGCCCATCTCGGGTGCAAAAAACACAATCGCAGAGAACACCATCAAGAACACACCCACGCCTAGAATGTCGTGCACGGTGTAGTACGGATGGAAGGGGATGCCGTCCAATGGTTTGCCACTGGCGTCTTTCTTTTCCTTGATTTCTACGCCATCGGGGTTGTTGGAACCCACTTCGTGCAATGCCACCAAGTGCGCCGCCACCAAGCCAAGCAACACCAGCGGAATGGCGATCACATGGAAAGAGAAGAAACGGTTCAGAGTGGCATCAGACACCACATAGTCACCACGAATCCAAATGGCCAAATCTGGACCAATCACTGGAATGGCAGAAAACAGGTTCACAATCACCTGGGCGCCCCAGTAGCTCATTTGGCCCCATGGGAGTAGGTAGCCAAAGAAGGCTTCTGCCATCAGACACAGGAAAATGGCCACGCCAAAAATCCAGATCAGTTCACGGGGTTTGCGGTACGAGCCGTACATCAAGCCACGCATCATGTGGAGATACACCACCACGAAGAACATGGACGCGCCAGTGGAGTGCATATAGCGAACCAACCAGCCCCAGGGCACATCGCGCATGATGTATTCCACAGACTGGAATGCCTTGGCGGCATCGGGTTTGTAATGCATGACCAAGAAAATACCTGTCACGATCTGGATCACCAGCACCAACAGCGCAAGCGACCCAAAGAAATACCAGAAGTTGAAGTTTTTGGGCGCATAGTACTCAGACAAATGCGCCTTGTAGGTGGAGGTCAGGGGGAATCGCTGATCGATCCAACCCAGCAAACCCGTTGTTTCTACTTTTTTATCTGCGGCCATGATTACTCCTCGCTCTCAGTCGCATTAGGCGGTTGTCTCGTCTTCACCAATCAACAGCTTGGTGTCAGACAGGTACTTGTGCGGAGGCACTTCCAGGTTGTCTGGCGCGGGCTTGTTGGCATATACACGGCCAGCCATGTCGAAGGTGGAACCGTGGCAAGGGCACAGGAAGCCGCCTCTCCAGTCGTCTGGCAGGCTTGGCTGGGGGCCCGGGTCGAATTTGGCTGTGGGCGAGCAACCCAAGTGCGAACAAATACCCACGGCAACCAGGTACTCTGGCTTGATGGAACGGTAGGTGTTGCGCGCATATTCGGGGGTGAGATCGGCTGGGTTACGCTCCGAGTTTGGATCTGCCAATTGGCTGTCCAGCGATGCAAGCTCTTCGACCATTTTTTCGTCACGACGAACAACCCACACGGGCTTACCTCGCCATTCCACGGTTTTCATGTCACCTGGCTTCATGCCAGAGATGTCGAGTTCGACCGGTGCACCGGCAGCTTTTGCCCGCTCAGAGGGGGCCAGTGTGGTCAAAAACGCAGCACCGGTTGCTGTGGCCGCAACGCCACCAGCAGCTCCGCAAGCGATCATCCACACACGACGCTCTTTGTCTACAGGTTGATTATTGCTCATCAAAATAACCCCGAAAGAAAAATCCAGTACACCTTGCCCCGCGCCCAAGCCGTGCAACCCAGCACGGCCTCGGTCATTCGCACATCGTACCGATGGACTTTGGCCAAAGTAGTGATCTATGCAACCCAAGATTGTAACTCAGCACCGATGCAACTAGAAGCTGTTTGCAGGCAAAAATCTTGATTTTCCAGCAACATCACGCGGCTCAACGCATGCACCGTACCGATACATTAGTAAACAATTCGAGCGCGGCCACGCAATCACACCGCCACAAAAAGATCGTGAAACTCCACCGTGATCCCGTGCTTGGCGGCTATCCATTCGCCCAGTGCCTTCACGCCACAGCGCTCCGTGGCGTGGTGCCCTGCCCCCAACAGCGCCACGCCGGTCTCACGGGCCACATGCACAGCGGGTTCAGACAACTCCCCGGTGAGATACAAATCTGCACCATGCAGGGCAGCGTCCTCCACATAACCGGGTGCCCCGCCAGTGCACCAACTGACGGTGCGGATGGGCCTGGCCAAATCCCCCAGCCCCTCCACCTGCACAGGGTGACCAAGAACCGTTTGTACGCGGGCAAGCAACACACCCAAAGGCGTCGGCTGTGACAGTGTTCCCACATGAATCAAACCTTTGTCACCCACCACACGATCGCTGGGCCACCCCAGCATGCCGCCCAACCGCGCGTTGTTGCCCAATTCTGGGTGCTTGTCCAGCGGCAAATGGTAAGCAAACACGTTCAGGTTGTGTGCCAAAGCCGCCTGGAGCCTGGCTTTGCGAAACCCCGTCAACACCTGAGGATCGCCCTTCCACATCAGCCCATGGTGAACCAGAATGGCATCTGCCTTGCGCTCAATGGCCAAATCGATGAGCGCCTTCGAAGCTGTCACACCCGTGATCAACAGTTCAATCCGAGCCTTACCTTCCAACTGGAGCCCGTTTGGGCAATAATCAGACATGCACGCGGGATCGAGCAGATCACGCAGATCACTTTCCAGCACATTTCGATCGACACTATTCAACGGCGCACCCACTTCCCATCATGTTGAAAAAACTCTGGCTGACTTTTGCCCAAGCCTTGGCAGTACTGCTTGCATTGTATTTCATCACGGAAGTGCTGCGCCCAGAATGGACCCCAGCCTGGCTGCAAAAACCTGCCTTCAACACAGCCCCTTCTGAAGGGGCCGTGGGCTACAGGGCTGCGGTGGACAAAGCCATGCCCGCAGTCGTGAACATATACACCTCCAAAAACCTCACGCCGCTGCCCAAACATCCTTTCTTTGAAGATCCAGAGATTCGCAAATTCTTTGGGGATGAATTGGAGGAGCAATTTGGCGCGGAAGAGGAGCTATCCCCCAGCTTGGGCTCGGGTGTCATCGTGAACTCCGAAGGCCTCATTGTGACCAACCAGCACGTGGTGGAAGCGGCAGACGAAATTGAAGTGGGCCTGAACGATGGCCGCACCGCGTCGGCTGAGTTGGTGGGCACCGATCCAGAAACCGATTTGGCGGTGCTGCGCATCAAACTGGACAACCTGCCCACCCTGCAATTTGCAGAGGAAGGCTCGGTGCGGGTGGGCGATGTGGTGCTTGCCATGGGCAATCCGTTTGGTGTGGGGCAAACCGTGACCATGGGCATCGTCAGTGCGTTGGGGCGCAACCACGTCGGCATCAACACCTTTGAAAACTTCATCCAAACGGACGCCGCGATCAACCCGGGCAACTCTGGTGGCGCACTGGTGGACACCGCAGGCAACTTGCTGGGCATCAACACAGCCATTTATAGCCGCACGGGTGGGTCACTTGGCATTGGTTTTGCGATTCCTGCCAAAACTGTGCAAAACGTGTTGAGCCAGATTGTGCGCACGGGCACCGTGACCCGGGGATACATCGGCGTGGAACAGCAGAACATCACCGCCGAACTGGCCACCGCCTTTGACCTGCCGCAAAAAGACGGTGTGATTATTGCGGGCATTGTGAAGGATGGGCCCGCAGACAAGGCTGGGCTGAAAGTGGGCGATATTTTGCTCACCCTGGACGGACAGAAAATTCAGGACACCACGCAGATGCTGAACTTGATCGCGGGTTATGCACCTGGAGACAAAAAAACCATCAAGCTGCTGCGCGAGGGCAAAGAAAACGCAGTCACGATTGAAATTGGCGTGCGCCCCAAACCAGGCGACCTTTTGAAGAAGCCCTGAATCTGCAAAAATTAATCCATTTTCATGGGCCGGAAGTAACTCGGGCCGCATATAGCGGCCCGGCATAACCTAAGAATCATTCGCGAGGGAATGAAAGAAGCGCCCTTATCCCTGGCACAGAGAGACCGGCTAGTTGTGGCTTTGGAACAAAATAGCAAGCGCAGTTTTACACAGATAAAAAAGCTGCTGGGTCTTGATGGGCAGGTGCAATTCAACTTTGAAGACCCCAAGCGGCAGGAACTGAAAGGCAACTCAACCAGCGCAATTCTGAGCAAACCAAGCAACTTTGGAGATGCTCGGTTCGACTTTGGCTTGGAAAAACAAAACGAGATCGTTCAGAAGCTACTTGACGAAGAAAACGAGGAACAGCTTGTTCAATGGCTGATCTTCAATACCAAGATTGACGAACAGCATGCTGAAAATATTGCCAACACCACTTTACCCGAAGGCTATGGATCGCTCGGACATGAAGCCCTCGGTAAGGTATTAAACAAACTTCAAGAAGCCGTAATAACCTACGACAAAGCCGTTCTAGCAGCAGGTTTTGATCATCACTGCAACGTCAGTCAGTCCGCAACCGGCGAAATCCTGATGGAGCTCCCATACTACGGCGAAGCATTACAACGGCACGTCGGTTTTGATAGCGGGGAAGCACACCACCACCCCGAGAAAAGATTTGGCAAAATCGCAAACCCCACAGTACACATTGGTTTAAACCAACTTAGAAAAGTGGTGAATGCGCTGATAAAGAAATACGGACACCCAAGTGAAGTGATTGTTGAGGTTGCGCGGGACCTCAAACAAAGTAAAAAGCAGCGCGACGATGAAAACAAACGTCAGGCAGAAAACCAAAAACGAAACAAACAGTTCAGAAAAAATATCGCTGAGGTACTCGGTATTGCCGAAGAAAACGTACACCGCAAAGACATCGAGAAATGGGCGTTATGGGAAGAACTCAGTGCTGACCCGGCGAACCGCAAATGCCCTTACACCGGCGTCACAATAAGCGCCAGTATGCTGCTGAGCAGCGAAGTACAAATAGAGCATATCCTGCCTTTTCAAGAACACTGGACGACAGCCTGAACAACAAAACGGTGTCAATGCGGCAAGCCAATAGGATTAAAGCCAACCTGACACCTTGGGAAGCATTTGGAGAAGGCAACCCAATGCAGGTGAACTATGAGGACATACTGCTGCGATCCAAAGAGATGCCAAAAGCAAAGCGGTATCGTTTTGCCGAA
>DASUEF010000189.1:0-1561 GCA_036275215.1 Limnobacter sp.
AAGCAACGGGGTGGGTGCCATCACCATCACCAACAACGGGGTAACCAGTTTTAATGGGCGCACCGGTGCTGTGTCTTTGCTTCTTGCCGATGTAAACAATGTGAGTGCTTTTGGCACACTCAATTTTACGCAGGGCTTTGGCGCGCTGCCGACAAGCTCTACTGGGGTTGCCAACACCGCAGTGGGTCAGTACGCCTTGGCCAGCAACACAACAGGCTCACAAAACACGGCCTTGGGGTCTAGGGCGTTGCTCAACAACGCCACTGGTTATTCAAACACCGCGCTAGGGCGCGAGGCCATGCTTGCCAATACCACAGGTATTACAAATACCGCAGTGGGTACATCCGTCTTGAGCGCCAACACCACGGGCAGCAACAACACTGCGGTCGGTGATTCCTCCTTAATTGCCAACACCATTGGCGGAGGCAATACGGCCGTTGGTAAAAACACCCTGCTTGTAAACACCAGTGGGGATGGTAACACCGTGATCGGTGGTTTTGGTTTGTTGGCCAACACCACGGGTGTTAACAACACAGCGATTGGTTATTCCGCAGGCAGCGCAATCACCACAGGCAGCTTCAACACATTCTTGGGCTTTGGCTCGGATGCAACAGTCAATAGCCTAAGCTATGCGACAGCCGTGGGTGGGGCATCTCGGGTTGCAACATCCAACACCATCGTGTTGGGCCGCACCACAGACTCCACCGTGATTGGTGCCACGGGTGCCGCCAGCAGTGGCTTGCTGCAAAACAAAATTCTGCAGGTGACTGGCGATGTGGGCATAACCGGCAACCTCGAGATTGGTGGCACCTTCACCGGCAACGCCACCACAGCCACCGCTCTGCAAAATGCGCGGGCCATCAGCATCACTGGCGATGCCACCGCGGCCGGGGTTAACTTTGATGGCACTGGCAATGTGGCGCTCAACATGACACTTGCCAACAGCGGCGTAACAGCTGGTAGCTACGGCAGTGGCAGCGCAGTGCCCGTGATCACTGTGGATGCCAAAGGCCGAATCACCAGCATCACAACCCAGTCGGTGACGGGGGGGGGTGCAGGGCCGTTTAGCCGGGTGGTGGTGAGCAACGGTACGGGCGTAACTGAGGCGAACGTGGCGGTGGGTACATCGAACGTGATGGGTGGGGCACAGACTGGTCAGGGTGGTAACACGGGTGTTGGCGTGAATGTGTTGGCCGCAAACACATCTGGTTTTTACAACGTTGGTTTGGGTATTAACGCTTTAAACGCAAATACAACTGGGTTGCGCAATACTGCGCTGGGGGCCAGGAGTCTGCAGTATTTGGGCAGTGGCAGCCAGAACACCATGGTGGGCGATGGCTCTGGTGTTGTGATTGCCAGTGGCTCTAACAATACAGCCGTGGGCTATGATGCGTTGGGTAACACGACCTCAAGCAGCGAGAACACAGCGATCGGTTGGGGTAGTTTGCGTCAAACGAGCGGTGGGAGTAATAGCGCATTTGGTAGTCAGGCGTTGTATTTCAACACCACTGGTGCCAACAACGTGGCACTGGGTAGGTTTGCAGGGTTTGCCACTAGCGGT
>DASUEF010000190.1:0-1633 GCA_036275215.1 Limnobacter sp.
GCATGCTGTGCAGCAATCAGCAATTGATCGCGTGTCACCGGGCAGTGGCTGATCGCTTCCAGGTGGTTTGCAATCACCAACCCACTGGTGGCTCGTGTGAATTCGAGCACATCGCTCACACCCATAATGATTTCACCACCAATATCAAACTGCGCGCCACCTGCAGGCACCACACTCACCTCGGGTTTCCGGGTCCACAAAAATTCCTGAATGCGGGGCGTGAAAATGGTGTCGCCGCTCAGGTAAAGCGAAGGCTCACCCGGAATTTGAATGAAGTAACCCACCCCGTGTTCCATCAAGGACCCCACAAACCCTCGCCCATGTACACAGGGCACGGTACTGATCAAGCCACCCAGAAAAGCGGCCTTCTTGCTGGCCACGTCAGCCGGTAGCGCTTGAACATTCAGCCCCTTGGCAGCCAAGTGTGGCGCATCGTGGGCTGTACAAATCACAGGTATTTGATGCTCACGAAGCCAGGCTTTGCCAAAGCGGTCCAGGTGATCAAAATGACCTTTCTGGCAATGGGTGATTAAACAATGCGTCACCCCGAGCAGGGCCATGCCAGTTTGAGGGGGCATGGCCACGGTGGGATTTCTCAGCATGCCACCCGAGAACTTCAACGGTGGCAAGGCATTCTTGGGGGACAACATGGGATCGACCAACACACGGTACTCGCCGAATTCCAGAACAATGGTGGCATTGCGCAACTGTTGAATTTTCATGATTTTTCTCCGCTTTGGATGCTGAATCATGACAAGAAAACCCACCGCCCGTTATGGCATAGAATGACAACTTTCAGTCATTTCCTGCCACGCACGGAAAACTTATGAAAATTGGACTTCTGCTTTACGAGCATTGCATGCCCGCAGGCCTGATGGCATTTAATGACCTGCTACAGGCCAGCAACCGGCTCTCTGGCAAAGCACTGTTTGAAACCCACTTGGTGGGCACCAGCCTGAAACCCGTGCAATGCGCCAATCGCATGGTGTTGACCGCCAATTCATTGCTTGAACAAACACCGCTTGATCTGCTGCTGGTGCCGGGCATGTGGACAGAATCACCCAGCCAGTTGCCCACCTTGCTTGCCCAACACGCCAAGCTGATTGAGCAAATTCGACAACTGCCTGAGCAAACCAGGGTGTGGAGCTATTGCACCGGTGTGTGCTTTTTGGCTGAAAGTGGCCGCCTTCATCGCCAGCGCGCCACCGTCACTTGGTGGCTGGCCAAGGCCATGCAAAAAAAACATCCGAATGTGAAATGGTTGATGGACAGCGATTGCGTGGTAACCCCGAAAGCCGCCACTGCTGCGGGTGTTCACGGATATTTGCTGCTTGCCCAGCAATTGATTGAAAAGTCGCTGAGTAAAACCGCGTTTCAGGAATTCATCAAACTGATGGTGCTGCCCAGGCCCGTGCAGCAACACCCTGCATTCAGGTCGTTTGCTTTTATGGAGCAGACTGACCCTTTGCTGAGAAAACTGGCCGGGATTGTGGCGCAAATGCCCGCAGAGCAAATCACCGTGCAAACACTGGCGGCGAAATTAAACCTGAGTGAACGCACTTTGGCCCGAAAGGTGAGTGCCTTGACCGAGATACCTGTGGCCAGTTATGCCCGGCAGTTGAAGCTTCACCAA
>DASUEF010000191.1:0-3284 GCA_036275215.1 Limnobacter sp.
TTCCGGTTCATTGCCGTAGAGCAGCACGCAGCCCCCACGCAAGAATTACATTTGTCTATCTGGAGGTTTTAGCATGAGTGCAGTGCTGTCTATGGTCAGCCAGACCGTGCCGTCTTACGTCAAGCACAAAAAATTGGTGGCCTGGGTGCAAGAAATTGCAGCCTTGACCGAACCAAAAAACATTGTGTGGTGTGACGGTTCTGAAGAGGAATACAACCGCCTCTGTGCAGAAATGGTGGAAGCTGGCACATTGCGCAAACTCAATCCCGAGAAGCGCCCAAATTCCTATTTGGCCTGGTCCGACCCATCTGATGTGGCTCGCGTCGAAGACCGCACCTACATCTGCTCTGAAAAGCAGGAAGACGCTGGCCCTACCAACAACTGGGAAGATCCCGCAAAAATGCGCGCCACCCTGAACGGTTTGTTCAAGGGTTCCATGCGCGGGCGCACCCTGTACGTGATCCCATTTTCCATGGGCCCCTTGGGCAGTCCAATCGCCCACATCGGTGTAGAGCTGTCAGATTCCGCTTATGTGGTCACGAACATGCGCATGATGACCCGCATGGGCAAGGCTGTGTACGACGTGCTGGGCGAAAATGGTGAGTTTGTGCCTTGCGTACACACAGTGGGTGCTCCGCTGGAGGCGGGTCAAAAAGACGTGGCTTGGCCATGCAACCCCTCCACCAAGTACATCGTGCATTACCCAGAAACCCGCGAAATTTGGTCTTATGGGTCGGGCTATGGCGGCAATGCGCTGTTGGGCAAAAAGTGCTTGGCCCTGCGCATTGCATCCACCATGGGTCGCGACCAAGGCTGGTTGGCTGAACACATGCTCATCCTGGGTGTCACCTCCCCAGAGGGCAAGAAATACCACGTGGCTGCGGCTTTCCCGTCTGCCTGTGGCAAAACCAACTTCGCCATGTTGATTCCACCGGCGTCCATGAACGGCTGGAAGGTCAGCACCATCGGTGATGACATCGCCTGGATCAAACCCGACGCCAGTGGCAAGTTGCGCGCCATCAATCCGGAAGCAGGCTATTTTGGCGTAGCCCCTGGCACCAACACCAAAACAAACTCCAATTGCATGGCATCGCTCAATGCGAATGTGATCTTTACCAACGTGGCCCTCACAGACGATGGCGATGTGTGGTGGGAAGGTCTAACCAAAGAAGCGCCTGCGCATTTGGTGGATTGGACCGGCCAGGACTGGACGCCCGACTGCGGTCGCAAGGCATCCCACCCCAACGCCCGTTTTACCGTGGCTGCGGAACAAAACCCAGTGATTGATCAGAACTGGGACAATCCAGAAGGTGTGGTGATCGACGCCTTTATTTTCGGTGGTCGTCGCTCCACCACCGTGCCTTTGGTGACTGAAGCCCGCAACTGGGTGGAAGGCGTGTACATGGCCGCCACCATGGGCTCCGAAACCACAGCGGCCGCCTTTGGTCAACAGGGTGTGGTGCGCCGTGATCCATTCGCGATGCTTCCATTCTGCGGCTACAACATGGCTGACTATTTCCAGCACTGGCTCGATTTGGGCAAGAAGCTGGAATCCAGTGGCGCCAAGTTGCCAAGCATTTTCTGCGTGAATTGGTTCCGCACCGATGAAAATGGCAAGTTCATTTGGCCAGGTTTCGGCGAAAACATGCGCGTGCTGAAATGGGCGCTTGAACGCGTTGAGGGCAAAGGGCGGGGCGTTGACCACGTGTTTGGCACCTCCCCCCGCTACGAAGACATCTCTTGGGATGGCCTGGATTTCAGCAAGGAAGAATTTGATTCCATCACTGCAATCGACAAAGCCGCTTGGGAAAAAGAACTCGAGTTGCACGCCGAGTTGTTTGAAAAGCTCAAACACAACCTGCCGGTTCAGTTGGTGGAAACAAAGGCGCAGATTGCCAATCGCCTGGCCGCTTGATGCAGTTGTGAAGATTTAGACTTTTTTCCGACACGACGGAAATTGTCCTATGGCGGGCGCCCACAAGGCGCCCGTTTTCTATTGCTCTGGAAGGTTTCATGTTTGAAAACATTGAGTGGTGGGTGTTGCTCACCTTGTGTGTGGCTGCCTTTGGTGCGGGCCTGATTGATGCCATGGTGGGTGGTGGCGGGTTGATTCAAATCCCTGCATTGTTTGGTTTGATGCCCTCGCAGGGCCATGCCATGCTCTTGGGCACCAACAAAATATCCAGCGTGGTGGGCACCAGTTTTGCGGCCTACAAATATGCAAGGACCATTCAGGTTCCGTGGAATGCGGTGTTGCCGGCTACACTCATGGCGCTGGTTGGGGCTTACATCGGTGCGTATATCGTCACGCAGATGTCCACAGAAGTGCTGAGGCTTCTCCTGCCGGTGTTGTTGATTGCCGTAGCGGTTTACACTTTTTTGCGCAAAGACTTGGGCAGTGTGCATGCACCGAAGTTGGGGAAATCCCGTGAGCGAGTGTTTGGGGGATTGCTTGGGCTGGCGATCGGTTTGTATGACGGGTTCTTTGGTCCTGGCACCGGTTCCTTTTTGATGGTCGCATTCGTAGTGCTTTTTGGCTTTGACTTTCTTGCGGCCACGGCTGGTGCCAAAGTAGTGAACATCGCCTGCAACCTGGCGTCGCTTGCATGGTTTGCTCCGGCTGGTCACATTCTCTTGGGTTTGGGTTTGTTGATGGCAATTTTCAACCTTGCTGGAGCCCGGGTTGGTGCGAGCTTGGCCATTCGCAAAGGGGCTGGGTTTGTGCGCAAGTCACTGCTGGCTGTTGTCTTCTTTCTGATTCTGCGAACCAGTTATGACAGTTATTGGCCCTACCTGAAGGCGTGGTTGGCTTGATGTTCCACGTGGAACATTGTGCTGTAAGGCTGGGCAATGTTGCATGGTATCGTTTGGGGAGGGCACAAGCCGAGCCTCCTGGCTGGCCTAAGGCGGCCTCTCTTCAGAGGCCCCAGGCCGGGCTACTCTTCTGGCATAGGCCGAGCCGCCTTTCTGGCCCGAGGTCGAGCCCTTTTACTGGCCCAAGGCCGAGCAGAGGCTTGTTTCTCGCTGAAAACCTGTATCTCCCTTGCTGGGCCTGAATGACCTGGGTCCGCCCCTCCAAAAAAGAGGTCGGGCTCGGCCCCTGCCACGCCCCTGCGGTGCGGTGGCACTGGTCCTTTGCGGCACGCAAGGGCAGGTTTTCTGGATGCTCGCACCAAGCCCTCTGCACCGGCCTGGGCCCGGTGCGGCGCAAGACCCGCGGTTGTGATGCCTGGCTGGCCGATTCAGGGCAGCCCGCCCGGTTTGACCCACAGCCAGGGGCCGGA
>DASUEF010000192.1:0-2075 GCA_036275215.1 Limnobacter sp.
CTATGATGGCTTAATTGCAGAGGGAAAATCATCGGGAAAAAACCACGCCTGCCGCATCTATGCTCCCGTGGGGCCGCACCAGCACCTGTTGGCTTACCTGGTGAGGCGCCTGCTGGAAAATGGGGCCAACAACTCGTTTGTGAACCAACTGAACAATCCAGACACACCGCTAAAACAGGCCGTTGCAGACCCCTTGACCCAAATACTGGCCCAGGGCCGATCCCCGGGCCAACCGCACCCCAAGTTGCCTGCGCCTCACCAACTTCATCTTGCACACCGGCAAACTGCTGTGGGTCTTAATCTTGCATGCAGAGGGGTTCAGCAAACCATCGATCAGGCGCTGCACAATAAGCAACCCAAGCCCTGCCCGCCCAATACGCAGAACGACGCCCAACACGCCATCGAGGTGGCGTTTCAAGCCGTGGCTGACTGGAGAGCCCAATCGCCAGCCCGGCGGGCAGAATGCCTGGAGCGTGCAGCCCATTTGCTACAGCAGAACATGCTTGAATTCACAGCCCTGCTTGTGCACGAAGCCAAAAAAACCCGCGCCAATGCGGTGGCTGAAGTGATGGAGGCCATCGATTTTCTATATTTCTACGCAGCACAGGTTCGCAACACCTTCCACAACAGCACCCATCACCCCTTGGGGGTGGTGGTGTGCATCAGCCCATGGAATTTTCCACTCGCCATCTTTCTGGGGCAGGTGAGCGCTGCTTTGGCGGCGGGCAACACGGTGGTGGCCAAACCAGCAGAGCAAACCCCGCACGTTGCCAAGCGCGCCGTTGAATTGCTGTGGCAAGCCGGCATTGCGCCGCAGGTTTTGCAGGTATTGCATGGAGAAGGCAACACCGTGGGCGCCGCGCTGGTGGCCCACAGGCTGGTGAGTGGCGTGTTGTTCACCGGGTCCGTAAAAACGGCCGAGGTCATTCGCAACAATATTGCAACACACCCTGCACCAGATGGGCAGCCTGTTCGCCTGGTGGCCGAAACAGGTGGGCAAAACGCCATGGTCGTGGACTCCTCGGCGCTGCTGGAGCAAGTGGTGCAAGATGTACTCGTGTCGGCCTTCGACAGCGCGGGTCAGCGCTGCTCTGCACTGCGGATATTGGTGGTGCAAGATGACATCGCCCAGCCGCTTTTGCACATGCTCAAAGGGGCCATGCAAGCCCTGCAATTGGGCAAACCCGAAGATCTTCAAACCGATGTTGGGCCCCTGGTAGACCAAGCTGCAGCCACTCGCGTCCAGCTATACATACATCAAATGCGCAGTCGCGGTCTGCCCGTGTTTCAATGCCCAGCACACCAGGAGCAAGCGCAGCGGGTTGCAAACGCCGTTGCCCCCACCCTCATCGAAATTGGTACGCCGAAAGGTTTGGAGCAAGAGGTCTTTGGACCCGTGTTGCATGTGTTGCGCTGCAAGCGCACAGCCATGGATGGGGCGCTCGCAGACATACGCGAACTGGGTTATGCGCTTACTTTTGGCATACATTCCAGAATAAAGCAACACATCGACCATTGGCTTGCCAACAACAATGCGGGCAATGTGTATGTGAACCGAAACATGGTGGGGGCCATGGTGGGCGTACAACCCTTCGGCGGACACGGGCTTTCCGGCACTGGCCCCAAATCGGGTGGCCCACTCACCCTGCTGGCGATGCTGCGCAATGCCCCGAGCGATGCCATACAGCGTCAATTGAATGCAATGGGGGCTCAAGCCATGGACGGACTCGAACCTGCGTATGTACTACCAGGCCCCACTGGCGAACACAACACCTACCAGCTCAAATCAAAACGTCCGACCCCACATTCAGTAAACCTTGATCAAGCACAACAGGACTGGTCGGATTTTGAAGAACAAACGGTGAGCATCAACACCGCTGCATCGGGTGGAAACCCGAGCCTATTGGCCGTGGATGATGATTGTTGAACCCAAGAAAAACCCCGAAGGCCGCTGGGGCGATTCGGGGTTTTTACATCTGGCGGAGACGAGAAGATTCGAACTTCCGATACCCTTTTGGGGTATGCTCCCTTAGCAGGGGAGTGCCTTCGACCACTCGGCCACGTCTCCAGAAGGC
>DASUEF010000193.1:0-27567 GCA_036275215.1 Limnobacter sp.
GCAGCCAGGCTTGCGCACAGCACTGCACTGATGGCAGAACGGCGTGGGCGGGTGAAAAACGAGCTTTTACTGCGCATTGTCTTCTTCTCCAAGTAAGCAAAGGTCGATGCCATCGCAAATGCAGTGAATGGTCAAAAGGTGTACCTCTTGGATGCGTGCGGTTCGGTTGTGCGGCACGCAAATGTGGATATCGTTTTCAGCAAGTTGCTTGGCCATTTGCCCGCCCCCTTTGCCAGTGAGTGCCACAACGGTCATCTCACGCGCATGTGCGGCCTCAATGGCCAGTTGTACGTTTTTGGAATTGCCGCTGGTTGAAATGGCGAGCAGCACGTCGCCAGGTTGACCGATAGCCGCCACTTGCTTGGAGAACACTTCGTTGAAGCTGTAATCGTTGCCAATCGCCGTGAGAGCGGAGGAGTCGGTGGTGAGTGCAATGGCCGCCAGGCCAGGGCGTTCGCGTTCGAAACGCCCCACCAGTTCGGCTGCAAAATGCTGGCAATCGCCAGCCGAGCCGCCATTGCCACAGGCTAGCACTTTGCCCCCATTGGTGAGCGCGTTCACCATGAGGTCGATGGCTTGCGCGATGGGGCCTGCCAGCTCTTCGGTGGCGGCTTGTTTGGCTGCAATGCTTTCGTCAAATTGTTGCGTGATGCGCGTGATCAGATCCATGGCGACAGGCCTTGTTGGCGTTTCTAAACCACCTATTATAGGTGAGCCCAGAGAATGACATGGGGGGCGTTTGCCTCTAATTGCAGCACGCGTGCACAGTTGCCACGCGCGAGCTTAAAACTGCCATGCGTTTTGTATCCACTCTGGGGGCAGCCCATTCTGCAGGGCCACCACGTCAAAACGCAGGTGGGCAAATTTGCGTTGACCCTCCCGCATCCACCACAGGGCTGCACATCGGCTCACGCGTTGCTGTTTGGTCCTTGAAATACTCTCGGTTGCCAGCCCGAAGTCGCTTCGGGTGCGGGCGCGCACCTCGACCACCACGGCGCAATCGCCCTGCGCCATCACCAAATCCAGTTCGCCACATTTGCAACGGTGGTTTTGCACCACCAGGGTGAGCCCCTGGCCTTGCAAAAACGCCAGCGCAGTTTGTTCTGCCCGCTGGCCCACTTCTAAATGGGCCAGGCCCCGAGGTTTGCCTGCGGCCGCCTGGGGTGGTTTTATCGGGTCGCTTGACCATGGAATGCACGGTTTGGGCGATTTGGATTTGCGCCGCCCCCATGGAATACCGGACAATTCAGACACTTTGTTTTTGGGTGTGTTGGACATGCGTGAATCTGCGGGCGAGGCCTGGGTGGGTGATGTGGTGCATTCTGAGGGCGATCGCCAGCCTTCACTCTATGTGGTGGCCACGCCCATCGGCAACTTGGGGGATCTGTCGTTGCGAGCACGGGCGGTGCTCCAGCAGGTGGACCGGGTGGCCGCAGAGGACACCCGCAACACGGCGCGTTTGCTCGATGCGCTGGGCATACGCAAGCCCCTGATGGCCCACCACGCGCACAACGAGCGCGACAGCGCCCAGGGTATTGTGGCTTGTTTGGCCCGTGGCGAGTCGGTCGCCTTGGTGAGCGATGCGGGCACGCCTGCGGTGTCGGACCCCGGCGCGGTGGTGGTGGCCGAAGTGGCCCGCGCAGGTTACCCTGTGGTGCCGGTGCCAGGTGCCAGCAGTGTGCTGGCGGTGGTCAGCGCCAGTGGTTTGGTGGATGGGGCCTTCACATTCCGTGGATTTTTACCAAGCAAAGGCAAGGGACGCTTAGATGCGTTGAACCAATGGCTTGCCTGTGCAGAGCCTCAGGTGTTTTTTGAGGCACCCCACCGGGTGCTGCAACTGGTTGAAGAACTGCGCTGCTTGCCCCTCCAAGACCGTGACATGTGCGCCGGTCGGGAGATCACCAAACAGTTTGAGACTTTTTACCGGGGTACAGGTCATGCGGTGCTGGATGTGATTGCGGCCGACCCCAATGCGACGCGCGGCGAATGGGCTTGGGTGATTGCTGGTGCGCCGCGGTCAGAAGATGAGGCAGCCACAGCGACAGGGGATTTAAAGGCTTGGCTTGCTGCCTTGCTGGAAGAGTTGCCCCTGAAGAGTGCTGTGGCGGTGGTTGTGAAGGCCACGGGTTTGCCCAAAAACACGGTGTATGAGGCAGCGCTTGCCATCAAGAAGGCTGGCAAACCGAGCAGGGCAGGGGCTTGATTCGCCGTTGCACACGGTGGCTCCAAGTGAGCCCTAGGCCGTCCGTCGTTGACAGCCCTAGGCCGAGCCACTTCTCTGGCCTCAGGCAGAGCCTCTTTACTGACCCGACGCCGAGCAGAGGCTTGTTTCTCGCTGAAAACCTGTTGACCCCTTGGCTCCGCCTGAATGCCCTGGGACCGCCCCGACAAAACTGCGCGGTCGGGCTCGGCCCCTGCCACGCCCCTGCGGTGCGGTGTCACCGGTCCTTTGCGGCATGCAAGGGCAGGTTTTCTGGATGCTCGCACCAAGCCTTCTGCACCGGCCTGGGCCCCGGGCGGCCACCTGCCTCGCCATGCACCAGCCACACGCGTGGCCAGGCTCAGGGAGGGAAACACAGATTGGCCGTCGCAAAGGGGCATGGGCCCCAGTACGCTCAGTCGCCGTACATGCGCTGCTTCAATTCACGGCGCTGTTGAGCTTCTAGGGAGAGTGTGGCAGTTGGGCGGGCCAGCAAACGAGCCACGCCGATGGGGTCGCCAGTTTCTTCGCACCAGCCATATTCCCCGTTTTCAATTTTTTGCAAAGATTGCTGCACTTTTTTCAGCAGCTTGCGTTCTCTGTCTCGTGTGCGCAACTCCAGGGCATGTTCTTCCTCGATGGTGGCGCGATCAGCGGGGTCGGGCACCACCACGGTTTCGCGCAAATGCTCGGTGGTTTCGCCAGCATTGGCTAGCAGTTCTTTTTCCATGTCCTGCAAACGCTGGCGGAAAAAGGCGAGCTGCACCTCGTTCATGTAGTCGTCTTCTGACATCTTCAGCAATTGTTGCTCGCTGATGATTGGCGTCTTTTCAGTGGTCATAGCACAGCCTCTAGTCCTTTGGTTTTTTATTGACTATATACCAGTATATCCCCTATCGAGCCAGACAGAGTTCTAGCCCTTGGGTGATGAAGTCCTTGGGGAGTTTACGCCCAATGAACACGATTTTGCTTTCTTTTTTCTCGGAGCCTTCCCATTTTCTGCCCCAGTCCAGCCCCATGAGCATGTGCACGCCCTGAAAAAGCGCCCGTCGGTCGCTGCCCTTGATGGCCAGAATGCCTTTGTAACGCAGCATATCCGGGCCGTAGACCTGGGTCACCGAGCCCATGAATTCCTCGAATTTTTGACCGTCGAAAGGCTTGATACTCTTGAATACAAAGCTCTGGATTTCGTCGTTGTGGGTGTGTTTGTCTTCATCCAAAAAGTCTGGCGCAATGTCCAAAATGGAATTCAGGTTAAAGCCACGCACGTCCAGCAAACGTTCCACTGGCGCTTGGCCGTGGTCACTCACCATCATTTCGGCTCTGGCATTCATTTTGACAAGGCGCCGTTTCAGGGCAGTGACTTCGTCATCCGAACACAGGTCGGTCTTGGACAGCAAAATGCGGTCTGCAAAGCCAACCTGCTGTTGAATTTCACGGTGCTCATCCAATTGTTGCATGCCATGCTTGGCGTCTACCACGGTGATCACGGCATCCAGCATGTAGTTTTCGGCCACCAAGTCGTCCACAAAAAAAGTTTGTGCAACTGGCCCTGGGTCAGCCATGCCTGTGGTTTCAATCACCACGCGGTCAAATTTGATGGTGCCCGCCAGCCGTTTGGCCGCCATTTCCCCCAAAATCCGCACCAAGTCGCCACGCACGGTGCAGCACAAGCAGCCGTTGTTCATTTCAACAATGTTTTCCTGCTCGTTCTGCATCAGCAAGTCGTTGTCCACACCTTCCTCGCCGAATTCATTCTCGATCACGGCGATTTTCATGCCGTGGTTTTCTTTCAGAATGCGGTTAAGCAGGGTGGTTTTGCCACTGCCCAGAAAGCCGGTGAGGATGGTGACCGGGACAAGTTTGTGAGGCGCGTTGTTCATGGTGTTGTCTGCTGCGAATTATTTTGAATGCCCTTAGGTGGGGGCATTCCCTAAAATTTAAAGGCAATATGTGTGCCCACCCACGCGGTGCACAAATACAGTGCGCGCTGACCGGGTTCAGTGTTCAGCCTGGGCCGAGAAAGTCCACACCCCATCAACCTGAGCCCGCGACACCAACCCTTTGTACCACAGGTAGTGCAGGTGGGCGATGGCCTCGCCCATGGCAAAGCTCATTTGATGACCGTCCATCTCGCGCCTGAACAGCACGGCGATGGCTTGACGGGCATTCAATGCCTTTGTTTTCAGTGCCTCCAGCAATTCGCCCAAGCGGTGCTCGTGGTGGCGAAGCAGTTGCGCACATCGGTCGTGCACGCCTTTGAAGGGCACGCCATGGGAGGGCAGCACAGTGAGGCTGTTGGGCAGTTGCGCCATGCGTTGTACCGATTGTAAAAACAACAGCAGCGGGTTGCCTTCGGGCTCAATGCCATACACGCTGACATTGGTTGAAATGGTGGGCAGCAGCATATCTCCGCTGATCATCAAATCCAGGCTTTCGCACACCAGGCTGATGTGTTCCGGGCTGTGGCCAAAACCAGCGTGGCATTGCCACAGGTGGCCACCAATCTCAATCTCATCCCCGTGCTGAATGCGTTGGTAGTTCAAGGGGGGTTCGGGCACCAGTCGTGAAAACAGGCCACCACGGGCCTCTTTGGTCTCGTCGGCCTTCTTCTCGTTCACCAGGCCATGGCTGGCCAAAAACGTACCCAAGGTGTTGCTGTCAAACCCTGGCAGGTTGGCGCACAGGCCACGAGCCATGAAATACTCGCCGGTGGACATGTGCACATGCACGCCGTGACGGCGGGCCAGCGGGCCGGCCATGCCGATGTGGTCGGGGTGGGCGTGGGTCACAAGGATGCGGCCCAGGGGTTTGCGCACAAACAGGGTTTTTTCGATCTCTTCCCACATGGCTGCCACGTCGGGCAGACCGGCCCCGCAATCCACCAAGGTGTATTGGTTTTCCTCCTCAATCAGCCACACATTGATGTGGTCGAGTGCAAAAGGCAGTGGCAAACGCAGCCACAAAACGCCTGGGGCAACCGGGGTGGGCTGGCCCAAAACAGGCGGTTCAAACAAACGTTCAATTCCCATGTGTATTCCAAACGCATCATCGGTAAGGGGCCATGTTAAGCGTTCGTCACCCCCAAAAGTGGCCTCTGGGGTCGAAAACCCGATGGATTGTGGTGGGGATTTGTGGGCGCTTGGCTTTTTGATTGAACCAGAACCGAGGCGGCTTGGAAACTTGTGGCCTTGACTGGCTACAGAGTGTTTCCACGGCTAGGAGGATAACCCAATGACGCACAGCACACTCGGCTTAAAATTCCAGAGAGACGCCGCCACCCGGGCAACACAGGGGCGATTTCCTGCCCTACAGCAGGGGCGGGTCCAAAAGCCTTTTCGGCAAGCACTCAAAGAAATTCAATCTGGTTTAAAGCGCGCTTTGCGGATGATGCGCATGGCTGACAACGCCTTGTGGCAGGGCTACACAAAATTGCCGTCCAGGGCCGAGCCGTTTCAGCGCAACATTGCCATGCCGGCAGACCCCACCGCCGGAGAAAGGGCCGAATTTCCCTTTCAGGTCCACTATGAACTGGTCAGGCAGACCCACGAACCATCCGCTGTGGCACCGGATGCACCTGAACGGTTGCCCTTGCTGGGCTCGGCCATACACAGCCGCCAGGGGGTCTTTGAGTGGGTACGCCAGAGCCACCCATCCTTTTGCAGGCAGTTGGAGGAACGTTTGGCGACCGATGGGGTGGTGGAGTTTGGGCGGGGTGTGCGTGCGCACGGCATGCAATCCCTGGGGCAGTTTGGGCATGTTTCACGGTGGAGTTTGTTGGTCAGCGCGCCAGCACAAGACAAGCCGGGCGAGGTAGATACCTTCACCGTGCCCTTGACCGAGGTCCGGGTTGATCGACGTGCCGATCGCCAGGCATCGATCGATCTGGCAGACACGGCATTTCAAGCCCATCTACTTGATGTGGACCCCGCTTACCGGGACGGCGTCAACAATCCCATGTTGCTGAGTTCTGGTTGCAACAACCTGGCCGATTTACATGCGCTCAAAATCGAAGTGTCATCTCGCATTCAGGCTGGTTTTGTGCAATCCCGTGCCAGTTTGGATCAAACCCTCAAAGACCTGGCGCCCTCGTTCCTGGGTGCCAAACAGTCCTCCCGCAGCAAACTGCTTGCGGGCAACCTGGAAACTGAACTGGCAAGTCGACTGCACATTCCAGCGGGCAATGCCCTGTTGGCAGCCAAGCGGCATGTGCCTGTGGCTGAACAGCCGCCCCGCGGACTGACCCTGCAGGGCAAGGCCCCCATGTGCAGACCTAGCCAGACCCGCGCCTTCCGCCAAGTGGCAGGCGACAATCACTGCGGGATTGCTTCATTGAACGGTTTTTTTCAAGCCGATGTGATGAGCAGTGCCCAAGCGGTCAACGACGTACTAGACGCCATGGAAGGGGTTTGGTGCGATCCGGCCAACCCGCAGCGCAGCAATCTGCAGGCCCTTGGTTTGTCCGGCTTGTACCACCCGTCGGTGATTGCTGCCATGCGCAAGGGCTCCAGCATCCGAATGACAAAGGCCGAGTTTCTCAAAGCAGCAACCCAGAACAACCACAGGACCTATGAGGCGATGTACACCCAAAGTCCAGAGGAGCAGTGGAGGGCCTTGTGTAACTACACCTTGGGTGAACGTGCCAGGCTCCCGGCCTCTCATCCGATTGAAATTTCTCCATCGCTCTGGCTGACGGTGGCCACGGGAATCCATGCAGACAGTCTGGAAAGAATGGTCAATGCGTTTTTGCAAACCAAAGGCGACAACCCCGCTTGGCGCAATTACCCAGACCGTGTGGAGCGCATCGAGATGGGCGGCGCCGCCGCCAAAGCCAGGCTGGAGGAGCGCGTCACGGCCACCATGATACGTCGGGAGGGGCCAGGGGGGGCGGGGGAGTTTCCGATGATTTGCATGACGCATGGGCACTACTTTGCTTTGGCCAGGGCGTCCAACGGCGATTGGCTGAAGCTCGACAGCAATGGCACGCATCACTCCGGGATTCAGCCTGCGCAGGTTTTTGCGAGGGCCGGACAATTGGCCCAAGCCTTGCAGGATCATCGGATTATTCACCTGATCTGCGAGCCCCTTGCCCCTTGAAACCGCAGTTTTAAGTTGGGTTGATCGCTCAGTTCCTGAATGTCAGGCATTATTCTAAAAATCAAAATTTTGTGGAGACTGTAATGTTGAATTTGCCAGGACTTCAGTTTGACCTCGGTGAGGACATCGACGCTTTGCGCGATGCAGTGCAAACCTTTGCTCAGGCAGAAATTGCCCCTTTGGCGGCAGAAATGGACAAAACTGACCAATTTCCCATGCATTTGTGGCGAAAAATGGGCGACATGGGCTTGTTGGGGCTGACGGTTGAGGAAGAGCTGGGAGGCAGTGGTATGGGCTATTTGGCCCACATTGTGGCGATGGAAGAAATTTCACGGGCCAGCGCCTCGGTGGCGCTGAGCTATGGCGCGCATTCCAACCTGTGTGTGAACCAGATTCGCCGCAATGGCAACGACTGGCAACGCCAAACCTTTTTGCCCAAACTCATTTCTGGCGAGCACATTGGTGCCTTGGCCATGAGCGAACCCGGTGCAGGTTCCGATGTGGTGAGCATGCAGTTGCGTGCCGACAAAAAGGGCGACAAGTATGTGCTGAACGGCAACAAAATGTGGATTACCAATGGCCCCGACGCAGATGTGCTGGTGGTATACGCCAAAACCGACCTGGCCGCGGGCCCGCACGGAATTACTGCCTTTCTGATTGAAAAGGGATTCAAGGGATTTTCAATCGCGCAAAAGTTGGACAAGCTGGGCATGCGTGGCAGCCACACCGGCGAGTTGGTGTTTGAAGATTGCGAAGTGCCCGAAACCCATGTGCTGGGCAAGGTGGGCCGCGGTGTGAATGTGCTCATGAGTGGTCTGGACTTTGAGCGCGCGGTGCTCAGCGGTGGGCCCCTGGGCATCATGGCTGCGGCCATGGATGTGGTGGTGCCTTATGTGCACGACCGCAAACAGTTCGGCCAAAGCATCGGCGAATTTCAGCTGATTCAGGGCAAGCTGGCGGACATGTATTCAGTCATGATGGCCACCCGTGCCTATGTGTATCAAGTGGGCAAGGCATGTGACCAGGCCACGCCGGACACCGTTCGCAAACTGCGCAAGGATTGCGCCGGCGCCATTTTGTTTTCAGCCGAGAAAGCCACCTGGATGGCGGGTGAATCCATTCAGATTTTGGGCGGCAATGGTTACATCAATGAGTACCCGTGTGGCCGGTTGTGGCGCGATGCGAAGCTGTACGAGATTGGTGCGGGCACCAGCGAAATTCGCCGCATGTTGATTGGTCGCGAGTTGTTTGCTGAAACCTTGTAACACGGGTCTGCAGACTGGAGTGGGTTCGCCCACTTCAGGAACTGGTCTGCTTTTTGATCCACGTAGGGTTCCTTGTGCATTCTAAGGAGTGATCATGAATCTCTACGAGAAATTGCTGGACAAGCTTGGTTACCTGACACGTGACAAGCTAGAAGAAATCCGGCTCAGAGATTTTCGCAAGCACAATCCACTGCTTGCCAGTGCCATGCAAGCACCTTCAACCAGTGCTGCCCAAAACATTGCAGTCACTTCCCCAGTTGTTGTTGAAGCACCCAAGTCCGTGTGGTCTTGGATGACGCCCAGATATTCCGCGAAATCATCCTACAACGCCAGTCAACTTTTGCGGTTTGTTGACAAAGGCCTGTTTCACCCAGTGGACCGTTGGTCTTTGGCGAACGACCTTAGCATCAAATTGACCGACACGAGTCTGGATCAAAAAACCCGTTTCAGGATTGGCGTGGCCTTGGCTACCATGCTCCCGGAGGGCTCTCGTGTGTCTTATGGCAACGACATGCGTGGCGACAGTTTTTTTGCAAGCCTGGCGGTGGATTTGTTTTTGGCCGATCCATCCCTGGAAAAATCGACTGAGATGCGAGCGCGGTTTGTGAATGTACTTTCCCATTGGTTGTACCGGATCGCACCCGGGCGACAGGAGTTCAATATTCAGGGGGCCATTCTCACACGTGACACGCTTGAGGATTGGCTCAGGCGATTGAAAGACCCCAGTGCTGAAGGCACAAGCATCTTTGGTCAAAAAGACATCGAAAAAACAAAGGCCAAGATCTCTCAAAAGGTTGAAAACTTGATGTACGGGAAGAGGGGTAACCGTGTTCAGTCGGTGCACGACAGCCAGGTCAAATCAGCGGGTTCGCTCATGGTTAAAAATTTGACGAAAGCCATCAATGGCCGCATTAGATTTCACGAGAGAGATTTACGTACTTTTTTGTTCACCGAGGCCATGAAACGCAACAAGCGGGCTGCAGTAGAAGCTGGCTTAAACCACATCGAATCCCATCGTTTGGCTGTCGATGCAGATTCGGAGGTGGAAATTTCGCCCGGTTTGGCTTTGCGTGTATTGGTCCAATACATTCAGATTCACAAAAAGCCCGTCGTGACCACCAATCTTCTGGATTCTTTGCTTATTTGTCTTGAAGAAATCGGGAGGGAGAAGCCTTGCTTCACTGGCTGCTCCGAGCGGATATTGAACATCCCCAATGGCATCGACCCGGACCTGAGCGTGATCCCCGTCGAGCGATATTTGACCCAGGAGGTGAGTGATTTGGCCGCGCGCGTCCGAAACACCATGGCTGATTTGTTTGAAGGAACAGAGCTGGAGGAGGCAGAATCCTTGCCTGGGGTGGATGAAACCGTGTTGGCTGAAATCCGAGGCGCCGTATTCAAGCAGACCGCCGATCTTCAGTTGGGTCGGCTTCGCGGCATTCCCGAAGCGCAGTACAAGAATGAAGTGCAGAAGATGTTGCCGGGCTTCACCATGTAGGCGTCGTGTGGGTGTGGTCCGGTTCTGCAGAGGTGACTTTGGTCTAGAATCAAGCCACGTGCACAACCCCGGACCACTCCATGACAGGCATCCCCTTCGACATCAAAACCCTGGAAGACAGCGAGGCAGGTGAACTGCTGGAGGTGAGTAACCTAACCGAGGAAGAGGAACGGGAGCTTTCCAAGAAGGTGGCTGCGGATATTCTGGCTGGCTTTGACAAGCATTACCGTTTGTTTCGGTACTGCGCGCAGCAAGCAAAAAAGCTTTTTGAAGAGGGCGACTGGCACCTGATCCAGCAATTGGCGCGTGACAGGATTGATTTTTATGATGAACGGGTGAAGGAGGCCGTGGATCTTTTGCGCCGCAACTATGGTGCCCTTCTTCAATCCGAGTCGGTGTGGGCGAAGATCAAAACCCGGTATGTGACTTACCTGGTGGATCACAAGCAACCTGAGTTGGCTGAAACCTTTTTTAATTCCGCAGTCACCAAAATTTTGCACCGTGACTACTTTCATAATCGGTTTCTGTTTGTGCGTCCAGCGGTGAGCACGGATTATGTGGAGAGCGATCCCCCTTCGTACCGCAGTTATTATCCGGCCAATCGCAAAAGCGGAGGATTGCGCAAAACCCTCAAGCGGCTAATTCGGGATTTTGGCCTGAATGCGGAGTTTGTGGATCTGGCCCGTGACTTGCGTTACGTGGTGCATGCCGCGCGGCAAGTCATGCCCCGGCCCATCAAGGTAGACCCTGATTGTCAAATCCAGGTTCTCTCCAGCTTGTTCTTTCGCAACAAGGGGGCGTACATCATTGGCAAGTTCATCAATGCCAACATGCCTCAGCCATTCGCCGTGCCCATCTTGAGGGATTCTTCCGGCAAGCTTTATATCGACACGGTGTTGTTCAATGTGCAGCAAATCGCCACATTGTTCAGCTTCACCCGGGCGTACTTCCTGGTAGACATGGAAACTCCGGGCGCTTATGTGCAGTTTTTGCGCACCTTGCTGCCCAACAAGCCCAAGGCCGAGATGTACACAATGCTGGGGTTGCATAAGCAGGGCAAAACGCTGTTTTACCGAGATTTTTTGCACCATCTCAAGCACAGCCATGATGAGTTTATTGTGGCGCCTGGGATCAAAGGCCTGGTGATGGCAGTGTTCACGCTGCCCTCTTACCCTTACGTGTTCAAGCTGATCAAAGACAAAATTGCGCCCAGCAAAGAAATTGATCGAGACGGGGTAATGCGCAAATACCAGTTGGTGAAGTGGCACGACCGGGTGGGCCGCATGGCCGACACCTGGGAGTACAGCCATGTCGGCCTGCCGCTGGATCGATTCTCGCAAGAGCTGATCGATCACCTCAAGGACACCTGTGAAAGCTCGCTCACGTTTGAAGACGACACCGTGGTCATCAAGCATGTGTACATTGAGCGACGCATGACGCCGCTGAACTTGTATTTGCAGCATGGCACCGACGCTGAGGTGGAGCATGGCATCACCGAATATGGAAACGCCATCAAACAACTGGCCGCTGCAAATATTTTCCCCGGCGATATGTTGTTCAAGAATTTTGGGGTAACGCGTCTAGGTCGAGTGGTGTTTTATGACTACGATGAAATTGAGTACATGACAGATTGCAATTTCCGTCGCATTCCCGATGCACCCAACCCGGAGGCCGAAATGTCATCAGAGCCCTGGTACACGGTGGGCCCAAAGGATGTGTTTCCGGAAGAGTTCGGTCAGTTTTTGCTGGGCGATCGCCGAGTGCGCAGTGCCTTTTTGGGTAGGCACCGCGATTTGTTGGAGTACGAGTTTTGGCAAGAACGCAAAAACCGCATTGTGCAGGGCCACATTGAGGACATCTTCCCCTACTCAGAAACGGTGCGCTTTACCAATCGGTTTATAAAAAGGACTTAGTTGAAGCCAGCTTGCAATCGTTCTCGATGGGTGGCCAGTTCAGTCTCCGGTATGCCGCCTCTTAGCTTCATGTCCTGATCAACCCGAGCGTCAAACATGTTTCGCCCAATCTGACTCGCAATCGTTTGTGCTGTGTCTGGGTTGCGCTCTTGCTCTGGTATAGCCTGTACTCCTTCTTGAATCAGCTCGTTGAGTTGCGCATTGGTTTTGCCGGCCAGTGTTGCCATTTCTTCTCCGATTTGTTGGGCTCGTCCAGCAAAATTCATGTCGGGGTCGATGCCATTGGGTACATCAAGTAGCCTTTGCAGCACACCACTTACGCAAGGCCCCTCCAAATGAATCTCCTGCAAACGGTTGAGCAGCGCATCGGTCAGATTGCTGCGCAAACTACTGTCTTGGATAGACTCTATGTACTGGACCACGTCTTTGATCGCCTGTTGCGGGGTGAGGGGGATGCTCCAGTTGTTGTCCCGGTTGGTGTTATTTAGGCAATCGGTCATGCCTGCCAGTATTGTCGTTCTCAACACGCGGTTATTTGCCGCCTTGGTAATGAAGCTGGTGACTTTTGCATGGCTTGCTTCGGTTACCTGCCCGTGTTTTGTTCGCATGATGTTTAACACCCGGATGCCATTGTCTTGCACTGCTGGGTCATGCACTGTTTGTCGTGTAGAACTAATGCCCTGGCCCTGAAGTCTGCGCTCCAATCTGCCAGCGAGTCCACCATCAGTCGGTTCGTGAATCTGGCGACTAATAAAATTTGGCGCCCTGAGCATGTCCAGTACTTCTGTCCGCGTGTAGATCACGCCATTGATATTGAAGCTGGTTTGGGCAGGGCAAAGCGTGTTCACCCAGTGGGCAAGTACGTTGCGAAGATCTTGTTCCATGGCAGCAGAGAACTGTTGCTCCAGTTCCTGCAATGCCAGATCCACGCAGTAAGAGGCAAAATAGTTACCTTGGCGGTCTGCGCCATGGCATACCAGCGAATCCTGATCGGTCATCAGCAAAGCCAAATGTTTGCAGAGTGTTGCTTTATTCGCCCTGCTGGTGTCGGGCTGCAGCATGGTGTTTAGCAACGTGGACAGAAATGCTGGGCGATTGACAGCACTGGGTCGATTGCTGGTGGCAAACAGGTTTAGCTCGGCAACCGAATATTGCTGGTTTGGCATGTAGTCCTGACACCTGGCGGGCGGTATTGGGAGCGGGTGTTGTGGTGTGGTAGCGGGCCGCTGTACGACCGCTGGCGCATGGCGATTTGCACGTGCATGATTGTCCACCAAGCATTGAAGTCCAATATAGCCAAGGACTCTACTGACGATTTGATTCGGCATGGAGGGCACCTCTTCTCGCGTTGGATTGTTGTGGGATTAAAATATCGCTGACACCTGCCCGTTGGAACGAGGCTGTAAGTTCTCCGGGCCCGCACCAGCGATTGCAGGTCTGAACACCCGCGTGTTCGATTCCATCGCTGTTTAAGGTCAACCAGTTGCCTTTCGAGTCTGGGACGATGGTTTGAAAGTGACCAGATTCAGCACCTGTTCGTATCACGATTGGAAAATCTCGGTGGTTCTGAACTGCTTGTCGAGCCAGGGCTTCAAGTCCCTGAATATCGCCTTGGTGATCCCGGGTTGACCAATGTGTCATCTGCGCTGGCAAATACTCTTCTTGATGTACCGCAAGTTGGTGATTAAGCAGGGTTAGCAGTTCGGTGGTCTCTGCACCACGCTGCGCCGATACCCACATGTCCGGTGTGATGGTCAGACGCTCGATTGTATGGAGTTCTTCGCTGTTCTGGACCCAGTTTTTGCCTCGTCCAACTGGGCTCAGATTAATGAGTGCCTTCCAAGAGTCTAGGGGGGTTTGTTCGGTCGCAATATCCAGTGCTAGGGGAGTTGGGCCCAGAAATTCCTGTTTGGAAATTTCCACAGATCTGCCGTCAATCACGGCTGCCATCACCTTTGGATGTGTCATCCCCTTTTGTACATCCAAACGAATTCCAAGCTGCTCCAGCGTATGAAGGCGCGAGACAGCCAGGTGTTGAGAAAAAAGCTCTGGCGTCACGGCACCATGTTGCAGCAAGCCATTGATTGCCTGAGATGCGCACTGCATTTGGCGGACAGGCTCTTTGTAGGCGCGACCGATGTCGCGGTACCGAAGCCACTGGGGCATGGATGGGCCTGGCGCGCCTGTATCTAGGCCAAGTCTTTGGGTGTGAGATGTGTATGGTGGGCTGGGTAGGTTGGACCGCATGTTCGCCTTGGCCTTTGGGTCAGGTAGGTGTCGCTTGAATCCGCGGATTACGCCCGCCTCGGCTGCGTTGAAATTGTGCTGCCCGATAGAAAATGGCAGTGTTTGCAGCCCGAGATTGTAAACGCCGGTGCGCCTGAAGAATGATTCGAAATCGCAGGATTCCTCTCCACGGAAACGAGGATTTTCAGGGCTGATTGTTTGCAACAGTTCTTCTGCAGCACAGATCCAGTCTATGCTCTCGCGGCAGCCCAGCTCCCCCCGATGTTGTTTTCCGAGGCATTCCTCCTGTGCAGTGAGCAATTGTGCGAGGCGCGGATACTCGGGGCAAAGAATACTTGGGCACGCTGTGCTGTCTTTGAAGGCGTCTGGCAGAGCACGCAAGTGCGTATCCATGCAATTGTTAAGGTGAATGAGTTGTTCAGTTCGATTACTCGGATTGGCCAAGTCGGTGAATGGAACTTCGGTCACTGGCACCTCAAATGAAGCTTCAAGGTTGGCGTCATAAACCTGGAAAGTCCAAAGAGGAGAAAACACCGATTGTTTCTGAGGGGGTGGAGCATAGGCGCCGATCAGACGGCATCCATTGCCCAAATCCACTGATCCGTCTCGACTAAACGCCTGAACGAATTCGTGAATCGGGCTAGGGCCTGCATCCTCACGGATGTACACAAAGCCCTGTTTGCTGGCCAGTGCGTTTGCCAATTGCGGCATCAAGCTGGTAATGCTCACCGCATGCTGGCAAGCTGCTCCCGCTGAATAAGTGTGGCTGACCTGATGTGGGAATCCCAGTGGGTGCGGGGCGTTGACGCTGCTTGGGAATAGCACGGTTCGAAGAGTGTGTGGATCTGAGGGCTGGGTTGCGACGCTACCCCGTTGCCCGGATTCGGAACCATTCAAAGGCCGCTTGGCTCCTTTCAATGGCTGAAGGATATCTTGCGCAATCCGTTTGATGGCACGAGCAAAGCGGTTGGTTTCTCTCCACAGTGAACTGGATTGTTCTGTGTTGGAAGTGAATGAGGTTGTGGTTATAAGCGACTGTGTCGAATCACTTGACCTTAACGAATTTCCAGGCATCTGCTCAAGTCCCCGTGCGTTGTGGACCACTAGGTGAGATGTCTTGAACTTTGGTTCGATTCAGGTTTCGATCTGGATCAAGCCTCGCGTTTTGATAACATCAAAACCTTGGCATCTATTTTTTCCGGCTGAAACTTATTGACTGGCACATTCAGCTCATAGCCAATCGCCACCCCACACAACAGTTTGTATTGTTTGGGGATGTCGAAGTGTTTATCCAAGGGGCTGCGAAACAAGCCTAAAGCCCCCTGTGCGCAGGTGCCCAAGCCCTCATTGGTGGCGGCCAGCATAAGGCTTTGCAAAAAAATTCCTGCATCCAGTGCGCTGTAAATGCCCACCCCCTCGTGCACAAATACAAAGGCGGCGGCGGGTGCACCAAACATGCGGAAGTTTTCAGCCATCGCTTGGTCTCGGGCTTTTAGGTCGTCGCGGGCCACGCCCAACACCCCATACAAGCCTTTGCCGCACTCCACCCGGCGGGCTTGTAGGTCTTTGGGGTAGTTCACCACTGGCTTTACATCGCCATCCGGGATGCCTTTGCTGCGGGTGAGCAAGCCTTTGATTTGGGCCAGCTTGCCGCCGCGTTGCAGCTTGATGGTCTCTTGGAATCGAGCATACAGCTCGCTGCGCAGTTCCTCGAGCACCTCGCCAGTGGCCAGCGCGATTCTGTAGGGGTGGGTGTTGGACCAACTGGGTGACAGTGCAGCCTGTGAAAGTAGCCTGTCCAGTACCTCTGTGGGCACAGGTTTGGAATCAAAGGCACGCACGCTGTGCCGTTGTCTCAAGGTGTCGATAAATTCCATTTTTGCTTTTGCTGTGTAATAGTTGTGCGAGTTTAGAGTATTTATTCCTAGCCAGCATGACCGGCTCCCCACTATGCTCTCAACTGACAATATAAAAAGTCACATAAGGGGACGACTGAATGAGCAATCCACACGTAGACGTACTGATCATTGGCGCGGGTTTGTCTGGCATTGGTGCAGCTTGCCACATCAAACAGAACTGCAAGGGAAAAACCATCAAAATTCTGGAGCGTCGTAAGGCGATTGGCGGCACGTGGGATTTGTTCCGTTACCCGGGGATCCGCTCCGATTCGGACATGTTCACCCTGGGCTACAGTTTCAAACCCTGGAAGGGCGAAAAGGTTCTGGCCAACGGCACCGAGATCCGCAACTACGTGACCGAAGCCGCCAAAGAGCATGGCGTGACCAAAGACATTCAGTTTGGCTTAAAGGTTACCAGTGCAAACTGGAACAGTTCAGCCAATCAGTGGGTGGTGGAAGGGGTGATCGAAGAAACCGGCGAAGAGCAGGTCTACACCGCCAATTTCCTGATGGGTTGTACGGGCTATTACAACTATGATCAAGGCTACAGCCCTGAATTCCCAGGCTTGAAGAATTTCAAAGGCACTGTGGTGCACCCTCAATTCTGGCCTGAAAACCTGGATTACAGCGGCAAACGTGTGGTGGTGATTGGCAGTGGTGCAACCGCCATCACCTTGGTGCCTGCCATGGCCGACCAAGCGGACCATGTCACCATGCTGCAGCGTTCCCCCACTTACATTGCGTCAATCCCATCGGTGGATCCAGTGTCGGTGGTGCTCAAGAAGTTCATGCCAGACACCTGGGTGTATAACCTGGGTCGCGCCCGCAACATTGCCCTGCAGCGCTTGATTTTCAAACTGTCCAAGGAGCGCCCCAATGCCATCAAGCGCCTGCTGTTGGGAGCCACCCGTGCGCGCATGGGCAAGGGCTTCGACATGAGGCATTTCACACCGAGCTACAACCCCTGGGATCAACGTCTGTGTGTGGTGCCCGATGGCGATCTTTTCAAGGTGCTTAAAAAGGGCAAAGCCAGCATCGTGACCGATCACATCGACACCTTTGTGAAGGAGGGCATCAAGCTTAAAAGTGGCAAGGTGCTGGAGGCCGACATCATTGTGACAGCCACCGGCCTGGATCTTCAAATCCTGGGTGGCATGGGGCTGACCATTGACGGCAAGGCACTGAATGTGGGCGATGTAATGAGCTACAAAGGGGTGATGATGAGCGACATCCCCAACTTTGCCATGGTGTTTGGTTACACCAACGCATCCTGGACCCTGAAGGCGGACTTGGCCAGTGAGTTTGTTTGCCGCGTGATCAACCACATGGATGCCAAAGGCTACAACCGGGTGGTGCCCAACGCCCGGGGGGTGAGCCCCGATGGTTCACCGCTCTTTGACTTGGAAGCGGGTTACATGAAACGTGCCGCAGACCGCCTCCCCAAGCAGGGGCCTGTTGCACCATGGACCATCGAGAACAATTATTTGGCCGATCGGCCTGTGTTGAAGAAAGGGAAGATTGAGGACGGCGTCTTGGAGTTCAGCAAAGCCGAAGCGCTTGCACCGGCAACGGCAGGCAAGCGCCGGGCCGAGAGGGCTGCTGCCTGAAGCAAGACCGGGCCACCTGTTTTAAAATGGTGTGCCCATCAAACCCTGGAAGACGCCCCGAAAGGCTTGCCGATTGGGGCGTTGTGCCCTTTGCGCCTGCCGGGCCTGGCTGAAGGCAACGGGCTCTTCCTGATCCACTGCAAAATTTCCTCCCAGTGGCACTTCAAGCGTGCTCACCTCAAAACCATCCAAAGAGGGGTTCAATCCCAGCAAATCACTGCGTCCAATCGTGAACAGCGCTTTGCCCAGTGGGAAGGGACCTTCTGCTTGTAACTGGTCTAATCGAGTCTCAACGGCAAGCACATGGTCACCATGGATAAAATGATCCATGGGGCTCATCACATGTGGAAAACGTTCTGAGGCTTGCGCTTGACCAACCTGCACAACGCTGGCTACAAACAGTGCAGCGCGGCAAAAGGTGTGTTTGTTGACGGTTAAACTGGGCATGGCGAGCCTCCTGCAAGAGTGGTCACTTCGGGTGACTTATTTCAAGTGATGTTCTCTGTGTTATAAATCGTGCGCACGCCCTTGTCTATCGGGTTTCTTCTTCACTCTAAATAGGTATACCTGCGGTGACAACTCCAGATCCTCTGGCCATTGAGTCTCTCATCTTCGGTCTCCTGAGCCAGCGAAGCCGGGCGCGAAGCATCTGCCCTTCCGAGGTTGCCCGGCAATTGAGCCCGGAAATTTGGCGTGACTGGATGTCACCTGTTAAGGATTGAGGCTGTGGACGAACCCCAGCCTCACACTCAGCCCGCAGAGCACTTGCCGTATGCCTGGCAAAAGGTGGTGCACTTTGCCCACAACATGGCCCAGGCCAGGGTGGGCGATGCAATAGGCCGCAGCCCCAAGCAGCAGCTCACCTGGATTGGTTTGGCTGCCTTGCCCCTCTTGTTGCCCTTCGGCATCCCGGGTGTGGCCACCACCCTGGGTTATTTAACTTGTCTGCTGGGGCTGGGGTATGCGGCGGGGTATGGCGTGCCCATTCCACGCTGGTTGGGTGAAAAACGCCTGCCGCCCAAGGCGGCGCAGGTGCTGCACCGCATTTTGTACGCGTTCATTCGCCGGGTGGGCAAGCGCAGCAGGCCACGCCTCTACCTCATGAGCCATCGCCGCATGCGCCCGCTCAACGGGCTTATGCTTGCATTTGCGGGCCTCACCATGGCTGCGCCCGTCCCCTTTGCCTCGTTTGACAACGTGCTGCCCGCCGCCGCCATGGTGTGCATCACATTTGGATTGCGGGTGCGCGATGGGGCCTTGGTGTTGGCCGGGTACGGATTTGCGGTGCTGGCCGCCTTGCTGGTGTTGGGTTTGTGGTGGGGTGGGTATGCGCTTTTTGTATGGGCCATGGCCCAGCCGTGGGCTGCCCAATGGCTGGGCTGGCTTTTTTCCTGAGCAGGGCGCACCCATGGCTTGCAAATTTTGGGGCGTAGTCCGATAGAATCTGACAAAGTTCTTAATTGGAGCGGCAATACACCATGTCCACCAAACAAACGATTGATTTCTATTATGACCTCACCAGCCCCTACAGCTGGGTGGCTGCCGAGCTCATAGAAGAAATCGCTGCCGCAGGTCAGCGCACCGTGAATTACAAACCCACCTTACTGGGCTTTGTTTTTAAGGCAACTGGCAATTCGGCACCCATGATGAACCCGGCCAAAGGCAAATACGCCGCCCGCGACTTTGCCCGCACGGCCCGTTTTCACGGTCTCACCCTGAAGTGGCCCAAGCAATTCCCGATCAATGCCACGGTGGGATCGCGAGCCATTCTCAAATTGAAAGCCACCCAGCCCGAGAAGGTTGGAGACTTCACCCGTGCACTGTTCCGGGCTTACTTTGTGGATCAGCAAGACATCACCACCGAGGAAGGCGTGAAAGCCGTGGCAGACGCCATGGGTCTCGACGGTGCTTTGCTGGCCAGTGCCAATGGCGATGAGGCCATCAAAGAGCAGATGAAAGCCGCAGTGCAGGAATCGGTGGATGTGGGCATGTTTGGCGCACCGTATTTTGTAGTGGACGGCGAGGCCTTTTGGGGCCAGGACCGCATGGATCAATTGCGCCGCTGGGTGGTGGAGGGGCCTTTCTAAATGGCTGTTTTGCCTCACAACAATGTAAAAGCACGTCCCGATTTTGGGACCAACGCGCAGGCCATGCAGGCCTTGGTGAATGAATTGCGGGAGCGCCTGGCGCTGGTGGCCCAGGGCGGTGGCCCCCAGGCCTGTGAGCGCCACGCTGCGCGTGGCAAATTGTTGCCCCGCGAGCGCGTGGCGGGCTTGCTGGACCCAGGTTCACCTTTTTTAGAGCTAGCACCGTTGGCCGCTTGGGGGATGTATGGCAACGCCGCCCCGGGAGCGGGTGCAATCGCGGGCATTGGCCGCGTCAGCGGTGTGGACTGCATGATTGTGTGCAACGACGCCACTGTCAAAGGTGGCACGTACTACCCCTTGTCTGTGAAGAAACACTTGCGGGCCCAAGAGGTGGCGGCCGAGAACAACCTGCCTTGCATTTATTTGGTGGATTCGGGCGGGGCCAACCTACCCAATCAAGATGAGGTGTTTCCCGACCGGGACCATTTTGGCCGCATCTTTTTTAACCAGGCCAATATGAGTGCCTCGGGCATTGCACAGATTGCGGTGGTGATGGGCAGTTGCACGGCGGGTGGGGCTTACGTGCCCGCCATGAGTGACGAGGCGATTATTGTGAAAAACCAGGCCACGATTTTTCTGGGTGGCCCCCCCTTGGTGCAGGCGGCCACCGGCGAGAAGGTGAGCGCAGAAGAACTGGGTGGTGCCGATGTACACACCCGCTTGTCGGGCGTGGCCGACCATTTTGCAGAAAATGACCAGCACGCGCTTGAAATTGCCCGCCGCATTGTGGCCAACCTGGGCCGCCCCGAAAAACGCTACCCCTGGGCGCTCACATCGCCTCAAGAGCCTTTGTACAGCGCTGAAGAAATTTACGGCATTGTGCCCACCGACACCAAAAAGCCTTTTGATGTGCGAGACATCATTGCCCGCCTGGTGGACGGCAGCGAGTTTGATGAATTCAAGGCCCGTTTTGGCACCACGCTGGTGTGCGGCTTTGCGCGGCTGTATGGCATGCCAGTGGGCATTGTGGCCAACAACGGCATATTGTTTTCGGAGTCTGCGCAAAAGGGGGCGCACTTCATCGAGCTGTGTTGCCAGCGCAAAATTCCGCTCGTGTTTTTGCAAAACATCACTGGTTTCATGGTGGGCAAAAAAGTAGAAAACGAGGGCATTGCCCGCCATGGCGCCAAGATGGTGATGGCGGTGGCATGTGCCAAGGTGCCCAAATTCACCGTGGTGATTGGCGGCTCATTTGGGGCAGGCAACTATGGCATGTGTGGACGTGCCTACAGCCCGCGGTTCATGTGGATGTGGCCCAATGCACGCATCAGCGTGATGGGTGGTGAGCAGGCGGCGGGCGTGTTGGCCACGGTCAAGCGCAACCAGATCGAGGCCAAAGGCGGCAGTTGGAGCGCAGAGGAGGAGGCTGCTTTCAAGGCGCCCACCCTCAAGCAGTTTGATGAGCAAAGCCAGCCCTACTACGCCACGGCCCGGCTGTGGGACGACGGCCTGATCGACCCAGCTGACACGCGCCGTGTATTGGGCATGGCGATTTCAGCCAGTATGAATGCCGAAATTCCCGACACGCGTTTTGGCGTGTACCGCATGTGATGGACCCCGAAGAGGGCAGGAGACAAAACCATGAGTGACCAAGAACAGGCTGTGCTGGAAACCCGCAAAGGCAATATAGCGTGGTTGACGCTCAACCGGCCGCAGGTAAAAAACGCCATGAATGGCGAAATGATCGAACAACTGGTGGAGGCTTTTGCCCGCTTGGGGCAGGACCCGGACACCCGGGCCATTGTGCTGGCGGCCAACGGCGACGCCTTTTGTTCGGGGGCAGATCTCAGTTACATGATGAAAATGGCGCAGCAGGCCGCAGCAAACCAGCAAAGCGGGCACACGCTCACCAGCTTGTTCCGTGGCATTGCCGAGTGCCCTCGCCCTGTGGTGGCGCGTGTGCATGGCCTGTGTTTTGCGGGTGCAACCGGTTTGGTGAGCGCGGCCGACATTGTGGTGGCCAGCAACAATGTGAAGTTTGGCCTGCCCGAGGTGAAACGTGGTTTGATTCCGGCCACCATCAGCCCGTTTGTGGTGCAGGCCATGGGCGTGCAAGCGGCACGCCGCTATTTCATCACTGGAGAATCCTTCACCGCTGAACAAGCCCACCAGTTGGGCATGGTGCATGAGCTGACCACCCCAGACACCCTGGACGCGCGCTTGGACAGTATTTTGGCCGAACTGGCCACCTGCGCCCCCCAAGCCATGGCGGCATGCAAAAAGCTGGTGAGGGACGTGAGCCGGATGGACATCACCGACGACGCCACCCACGCCGATGTGGCCGCTCGCCTTGCTGCGGTGCGTGGCAGTGCGGAGGCCGCCGAGGGCATGATGGCCTTTATGCAAAAACGGCCGCCAGCCTGGGCGCAGTAAATTTGGAACTCCGACGGTTTAAGGGCCACCCAATACATGGGTGTTTTTACCTTAATCAAGCCAAAGTCGGAGTTTGCACATGTCTGAAAAAATTGCATTGGTCACCGGGGCGTCGTCCGGGATTGGCCGTTGTGTCGCAGAAGATCTCAACAAAGCAGGTTATGTGGTGTATGGCACCTCCAGGCAAGCACCCGATGCGGCTTGGCCGTCATCCATCCACCACTTGCACCTCGACCTTGCCAAGCCCGGCGAGGCGGCCCGCGTTGTGGATGCGGTGATTGGCAAACACGGCAAGATCGATCTGCTCATCAACAACGCTGGCTTGGGCTTGGAGCCAGCGGCGGCTGAAGAGAGCTCGCTGGCGCAGGCCAAGTTGGTGTTTGACGTCAATTTTTTTGGTCTCATCGAAATCACCCAGGCTGTTCTTCCGCACATGCGCAGCCAGGCCAAGGGGCGGATTGTGAATGTCAGTTCTGCCTTGGGGTTCATGCCCATGCCCTACATGGCCCTGTATTGCGCCAGCAAACACGCCTTGGAGGGCTATTCCGAAGCGCTGGATCACGAAATTCGAGGGTTCGGCGTTCGCGCCGTGTTGGTGGAACCCAGTTACACCCGCACCCGCTTTGATCAAAATGCTGCACAGGCCGATCGCAAAATAGCCGCTTACGAGGCCACCCGCACCCGCTTGTATCAACACCTCAAAGGCATGCTGGAAAAAGCCGATTCCCCCGAATTGGTGTCGGCGGTGGTGCTGGAGGCTGCACTGGCCGAGCAACCCAAAATGCGTTACACCGCCGGCAAGGGGGCTGGGTTCCTCAAAGTGCTGCGGCATTTTGTACCAGCCGGTTTGGCTGAAAAAGCGATTCGCAAAGACCTCAAACTGGATGCGTGATTAATTTCAAGGTGTGCACCTGTGGGGTGCCCAAGTGATCGTTTGGTGGGCTTTCCCTTCTATAATTGGGGCACCTCAAACCATCATGCATGGCATCCCATGTTCCACACCCTTCTCATCGCCAACCGTGGCGAGATTGCGCGCCGAATCAACCGCACCGCCCAGGCCATGGGCTTGCGCACCGTGGCGGTGTATTCACAGGCCGATGCACAAGCGCTTCACGTGCGCGAATGCGATGAGGCGGTGTGCCTGGGTGAGCCGGCGGCCAGTGCCAGCTACCTGAGCATCGAGAAAATCATTGCCGCGGCAAAACAAACCGGGGCCCAGGCCGTGCACCCAGGGTATGGGTTTCTCTCCGAAAACGCTGCCTTTGCGCAGGCGTGTGCCGACGCCGGTCTGGTGTTTGTCGGCCCCGGGGTGGAAGCCATCCGCATCATGGGGAGCAAAAGCGAGGCCAAGGCCTGCGTGGCCAAGGCGGGCGTGCCGCTGATCCCCGGTTATTTTGGCGCAGACCAATCCCTTCCCACCCTGCAAGACGAAGCGCAGCGCATTGGCTACCCCCTGATGATCAAGGCGGTGGCTGGTGGCGGCGGCAAGGGCATTCGTGCTGTGTACAAAGCCGAAGATTTGCAGGCGGCGCTGGAGAGTTGTCAGCGCGAGGCGGCCAACGCATTTGGCGATGCCAGCGTGATGCTAGAAAAGCTCATCATCCAGCCCCGCCACGTGGAGGTGCAGGTGTTTGCCGACACCCATGGCAATGTGGTGCACTTGTTTGAGCGCGATTGCTCGGCCCAACGCCGCCATCAAAAAGTGATTGAAGAGGCGCCCGCCTGGGGCCTGAGCCAGGAACAACGCGAGGCCTTGGGTGCCACCGCGGTGCAGGTGGCGCGTGCCGTGAATTATGTGGGTGCAGGCACGGTGGAGTTTTTAATGGACGCCAGCGGTGCTTTTTACTTCATGGAAATGAACACACGCCTGCAGGTGGAGCATCCAGTGACCGAAATGATCACCGGGTTTGACCTGGTGCAGTGGCAACTGGACATTGCAGCAGGCAAGCCCCTGCCTGCGCAGCAATCCACCATCCACATTGACGGGCATGCGTTTGAGGCCCGTTTGTACGCTGAAAATCCCGAGCAGGGCTTTTTGCCCGCCATTGGCACCGTGGCCCTCTGGGAGCCCCCGGCTGCGGTGGAGTTCACGGCATTTGAAGCCCGCGCAAACAAACGTCAAACCGCTCAGTTGCGCCTGGATGGATCCATGGCCTCCGGTTTGGCGGTGACCCCCCATTACGACCCCATGGTGGGCAAGCTGATCGCGTGGGGGCCTACCAGAGCGCAGGCCTTGGCCACGCTCACCGACGGTTTGGCCCGTTTGCGTTGTGTGGGTGTAAAAAACAACCTCGCCTGGTTGCGCAGCCTGTGTCTTCATCCCGAGTTTGCGGCGGGTGGTTACGACACGGGTCTGATCGACCGCATGCAAAGCCAAACCCAAACAAGCTCAGGCACAGTCATCGACCCCGGCACCTTGCATGCGCTGGCGGGGCTGGGTCGCTGGGCACAAGCTTTTGCGGGCAGTGTGGCAGGCAATCCTTTGGCGCAGTTGGATGGATTTCACAATGGCCCAGCCCCTTTGCGCGCAGACCACTGGCAGCACCATGGCAGTGCCTTCACCACCCGCACCCATGTGCAAGCTTTGCCTCACGCCATGCGCGTGAGCACCACCCTGGGTTCTGTAGACCTGCGCGTGCATGCCGCCCACCACCGCCCGCTGCTGCGCCTCACGGGCGAGTTGCTCCAGGGGCCGCATGCGCATGCCTGCTTTGACGTGATTTGGCAGGCCGATGCACTGCAGGTGCATGTGGGCAGCGAGCAAGCGGTGTTGCTCTGGAAAAACCCAGCCCACATCCAAGCCGACCAAGGCGACCTGGGTCACGGTGTGGCCGCGCCCATGCCAGGCAAAGTGTTTGCTGTGCATGTGAAGGTTGGCGATGCGGTTAAAAAAGGGCAGCCACTCATCGGGCTGGAGGCCATGAAGATGGAGCACACGCTGACTTCTCCGCGCGACGGCGTTGTGCAGGCCATTCCGCACCCCGTGGGCGATCAGGTGGTGGAGGGCACCGAGCTGATACACTTTGAGGAAGAACAATAAAATCCTGGATGATCCAATGACAATGCCCGCACAAGTCACGCTGGTGGAAGTGGGTCCCCGCGATGGCTTGCAAAATGAAAAAACGCCCATTGCCACCGACGTGAAGGTGGAGCTTTGCCGCCAACTGCTGGCCGCTGGAATTCTCCGCTTGGAGGCGGCCGCTTTTGTGTCGCCCAAGTGGGTGCCGCAAATGGCCGATGGCGCCCAAGTATTGGCTGGCGTGCGGAGCACCCAGCAGGGTCAATCTCCCAGGGTGGCCTACTCGGCCCTGGTGCCCAATCTCAAAGGCATGGAGGCCGCCATCGAAGCGGGTGTCCAGGAGGCGGTCGTGTTCACTGCGGCGTCCGAGGCTTTTGCGCAAAAAAACATCAATTGCAGCATTGAAGAAAGCATCGAACGTTTTCGCCCGGTGGCCGAGCTCGCCCAGCGGCACAACATCCACTTGCGCGGGTCCATTTCGTGCGCCTTGGGTTGCCCCTACCAGGGCGATGTGCCCGTGCAGGCGGCCGCTGAAGTGGCTTTGCGTTTGCAAGGCATTGGGGTGCAAGAATTTGATGTGGCCGACACCATTGGCGTGGGCACGGCCGACCGTGTCAAGCGGGTTTTTGAATCGGTGGGGTACGCGGTGGGCCTACGCCAAGTGGCGGGTCATTTTCATGACACCTATGGCCAGGCGCTCACCAACATCTATGCCGCACTGCAGCTGGGCGTGAGCACATTTCACAGTTCAATCGCCGGGCTGGGAGGCTGCCCCTATGCCAAAGGGGCGACCGGCAATGTGGCCACCGAAGACGTGGTCTACCTGTTGCAGGGCTTGGGCATTGAAACGGGGCTGGACCTTGCTCAATTGGTGAACACCGGGCACTGGATTTCCGAGACCCTGAACAAACCTTACCAAAGCCGCGCAGGCCGGGCTTTGTGGACCAAACAACAGGTGTGATTGCTGGGCCAAGCCAGGCTCATTTTTGACGCACTTTGGGGATGCGCATGTACACGCCCACGCCACGCGCTTCCATGCCCTGGCCCATGTACAAATCCACGTGAATTGCTTTGGCGCGAATTTTCATGTGAGCCAAGCCACGGCCTCGCCCCAGGGTGTTGCTGGGCATGCCAATGCCGTTGTCGCAGATGTTGAGCAGCACACTGTCGTTGGGCGCATCCCAACGCACGCTGAGTTCAATTGTGCTGGCTTGCGCATGTTTGAGTGCATTGGCAAACACTTCTTGCACAATGCGCAGCAGGTCAAACAGGTCGCGCGAGCTGTAACCCTCCAGTTTCGGGATGTCTTGCACACGCCACAGCAGCTCGACCTGGCTTGTTTTTAATCGACGCTCATAGCGCCACCTAAAATTGCCCAGCAGGGCGAGCAGGTCGTCGCTTTGTGGGTCCAGGGAGTCGATGGCCATGCGCAAATCGTCCAGGCATTCTTGCAACACATCGCGCATCTCGGTGGGTTGGAGTGGACGGGTTTCACTCAAATTCAGGGCGGACACCAGGCTGGAACCCACGCCATCGTGGATGTCTTGCATGATTCGTCTGCGCTCATCATCTTTGGCGCGTTGCTGCTCAATTTTGCGCAGCAAGTTGAACTGCCTAAACAGCTGTTGCTCACGCACCGCAAGCTCAGAATTCAATGCCTCGTTGGATTGTGTGAGTTGCTGCATCAACTCACTAAACCGCCTGTAGATAATCCACGCCCCGCACAAAAAAAGCAGAATCCCGGTGTATTGGGCAAGCAGCACCGACTCGTTGGGCAGCGCACCCAGCATGATGCTCAAATCCCGCGTGCTGAGCAAAAAGAACAAGACAGAGGTGCAGCCCAACAGCAGGGCTTCGGTGTTGCGGTTTTTCCAGGCATGGACCAGCAGGTACACATTGAGCACAAGCACCAGCGGCAAGATGGGCGAAAGCAGCCACACGGTGAATTGCAAAATACTCTCGCTGCCTGCACCCAAGGTGAGCAGTGTCACCGCGACTGCATAGGTCCACAAGCCAATTCGCACAGGTCTCCAACTTAGCTGCATGTAACGGATCAAAAACTGGGCGTACAAGCAGGCAAACCAAGCATGCAGGCTGTGCACAGTCTGTGCCCACAGTGCATGCGGCAAGGGCGCCCAATCCAAAAAGTAACCTGTGTTTCGCAAAGCAAACACCATCACCGCCAAGCCCAGATACACCATGCCCTGGTCTTGCGCAAACACCCTGGAGAACACCAAAATCATCAAGCCACTTGCAAAAGCCACCAGCGCTGCCAGCATGGAGCCGGTGACTTGCCAACGGTA
>DASUEF010000194.1:0-2054 GCA_036275215.1 Limnobacter sp.
GGCCAGTTGAATTTCGTCGGCAGTAACCGGCTTGTCACTTTTCTCGAAAAAATGATTGATCAGGATAAAAGCCTGCTTGGCATTCTCCTTGTCGCCCACCACATTCAAGGTGCCGTTGCGTCGCGCAATTTTTACATTCAATGCGGCTTCAATTTGCCGAAGGTTGGCATCCACAGGGCCACACAGGTTGGCCAGCTTGTGGTTGTCGTCTTCGGGGGCGTGCCATTCACTGCCTTTTGCTTTCATGGGGTGCTTCTAGAAAAGTTGAATCTGTATTTTAAGCATTCAATCTTCCATTTGCCGGTGGCGAGGCTGGAAACTGACACGCATCAAGGTGCCAGGTCTGTCGGGGTGGCTGGATTTCGGATTGTCATGAATGGTGACGTTGGCATCGTGTTGGTGTGCAGTTTCCTGCACAATGGCCAGCCCCAGGCCGGAGCCATCTTCGCTGGTGCCCAGAACGCGGTAAAAACGGTCGAATACCAGGTTGCGTTCGCCTTCCGGAATGCCTGGGCCGTCGTCCTCCACTTCAAGCACAATGGCTTCGCGTTGGGGGCTGTCGTCCACCCGCACGGTCACGCAGCCTTCCTCTGGGGTGTAGCGCAAAGCGTTTTCCACCAGGTTTTTCATCATCTCGGTCAGCATCAGGGTTTGACCGTTCACGTACACCGGGTGATCGGGTACTTCAACACCCAGGTCGATGCGTTTGTTCATGGCCTCGGGCACGAAGTCGCGGGTAACGGTTCGCGCAATGTGAGTCAAGTCGAGTTTTTCAAACTGCAATACCGAAGGTGCCTCGGTGCGGGCCAGCGCCAGCAATTGGTTCACCAGGCGGGTTGACCGTTCGGTGCCCACCTTCAGGCGGCGCAGGCTGCGCAGTCTTGCGGCCTCGTCGGTTTCATCGCTCAGCAATTCAACTTGCATGCGCAGGCCCGCCAAGGGTGTTTTAAGCTGGTGGGCCGCATCGGCCACAAAGCGTTTTTGGGTGTCGATGGTTTGTTCAAGCCTTTCCAGTTGCTCGTTCAAGGCGGTAATAACCGGCAGCAATTCTTCGGGTGTGTCTTTGGTTTGAAGGGCACTGAGGTCGTCGGGTTTGCGGTTGCGGATAATGTCCAGCAGGCTGTTCAAGGGGGCAATACCCCGCGACAGGCCAAACCACACCAGCAATACAGCCAGGGGCAGAATAACGAACTGCGGCAGAATCACGCCTTTGATGATTTCGTTGGCCAAGCCATCGCGTTTGCCCAATGTTTCCGCGATTTGAATCAGCATGAACCGGTTTTCACCCACGGTGGGCAGTTCAATCCACAGGTGGCCTGCGCGAAAGTCTTCGCCATTGACCACAATGTCCCGAAAATTAACCACCCCAATTTGCCGGGCCTCGCGTTGCGGAATGGGCAGGGTTCGTTCGTCGCCCAATAAAAATTCGCCACCTTTGCCCAACACTTGAACGCGCAACTGGTCGGTGCCATCGGCCATTAAAATTTCCAGTGCTTCTTTGGGAATGGAAAACTGGTCGCTGGGTGCTTGCGCAGCCACTTCTTGGGCCAGCGCAGTGATTTTGTCGTCAAGAATGTGGTCGAAGGGATCGTTGGCAATTGACTTGGCGACCAGGTAGGTCACACCAATACTCATGGGCCACAAAATAAGCAGGGGCGCCAGCATCCAGTCCAGAATTTCGCCAAACAGCGAGCGGCGTTGTTGTCGCCCCGAGGCCAGTGGATTGCGTTTGTACCAAGCCAATCAGGCACCCGCCTTATGTATTGGCGTTGGCATTGGCATCGGGTGCAGCTTCTTTCTCGACAAATTTTTCAAGGCAATAACCCAGGCCACGCACCGTAGCAATTCGAACACCGTTGACTTCAATTTTTTTGCGCAGGCGGTGAATATAAACTTCAATCGCGTTGTTACTAACCTCTTCGCCCCATTCGCACAGGTGGTCTACAAATTGTTCTTTGCTGACCAAGCGGCCCACACGTTGAAGCAGCACCTCCAGCAAACCGACTTCACGCGCTGAAAGGTCAAGCATGTCGTCGTTGATGTAGGCAATGCGC
>DASUEF010000195.1:0-2386 GCA_036275215.1 Limnobacter sp.
ATTACTTTTTTGTGACGGGCGCGGGCCGTTACACCACGTTTAACGCGAGGCATGGTTCACTCCTTCCAATTATGCGTAGGGCATCATGTCGCGAATGCGTCCGATGTCGGAAGCATGCACGGTTTGCATTCCACGGAGCTGACGTTTGCTCTTTGTGGTCTTTTTGGTCAGGATGTGGCGCTTGAACGCATGGCCACGCTTGATGGATCCGCTTGAACGGACCAAGAAACGCTTCGAAGCGCTCTTTTTGGTCTTCATTTTGGGCATCTTGGTGCTCCTAATAGACCCGGCCAGTGGCCAGGCAGCTTGCAGGTGGCCTCTCCGAGGCACTTGATCAACCTGTTTTGCATTGGTTTTGCCTGCACAATGCGGCAAGCCCGCGATTATAACGCGGGCTTGCCGGTTTATGCAATGCCTTGGGGTGCAAATCGCGCCGAGCTTACTTTTTCTTAGGCGCAATCATCATGACCATCTGGCGGCCTTCCATCTTGGGCATCTGCTCCACCAACCCCAATTCATCGAGGTCGGTGCGCACACGGTCCAACAGGCGGGCGCCAATTTCCTGGTGGGCCATTTCACGGCCGCGAAAACGCAAGGTAATCTTGCATTTATCACCATCTTCCAGGAAACGCATGAGGTTTTTCAGTTTGACCTTGTAGTCGCCGTCGTCGGTGCCGGGGCGGAACTTGATCTCTTTGATCTGCACCTGCTTTTGTTTGGATTTGGCTTCTTGGGCCTTTTTTTGCTCTTGGTAACGGAACTTGCCGTAATCCATGAGCTTGGCCACGGGGGGCGTGGCTTGCGGCGCAATTTCCACCAAATCTACATCGTTGTCTTCGGCCATTCGAATGGCTTCGAGTGTTTTAACGATTCCTAACTGCTCACCTTCCAGTCCGATGAGCCGCACTTCCGGGATACGAATCTCTCCGTTAATGCGATGTTTCTTTTCCGCTACGATGTCTAGCCTCTTTTATCCAGTTAAAAAAATCAGGTCCGGCTTGCGATCTCGTCTTGCAACCTTTGCAAGAACGCATCCACAGGCAGGGACCCCAGGTTTTCGTTGCCGCGTAAACGCACAGCAACTTGGTTTGCATCACGCTCCGCGTCGCCAATCACAGCGATGTACGGCACTTTCTGCATGGTGTGCTCACGGATTTTACGATTGATCTTTTCATTACGCAAATCCGCCTCCACTCTAATGCCTTGTTTTTTCAACATTTGCACCACAGTGAGGGCATATTCATTGTGCGCCTCGGTGATGGTGGCCACCACAACCTGCACTGGGGAGAGCCACAGTGGCATTGCTCCGGCGTGGTTTTCAATCAAGATGCCAATAAAGCGCTCCATGGAGCCGACGATGGCACGGTGAAGCATCACGGGTGTTTTGCGGCTGTTGTCTTCGGCCACATACTCGGCACCCAAACGGCCGGGCAACATAAAATCCACCTGAATGGTGCCGCACTGCCAGGAACGGCCGATGCTGTCTTTCATGTGGTATTCGATTTTGGGACCATAAAAGGCACCCTCACCTGGAAGCTCGATCCATTGCACGCCACAGGCACGCAATGCTGCGCGCAGCGATTCTTCGGCCTTGTCCCAAACGTCGTCGGTGCCCAGGCGGGCTGCGGGGCGCAGGGCAAGCTTCACATTGATGTCGTTGAATCCAAAATCTGCATACACCTGCATGGCCACCTGGTTGAAGCGCGTTACCTCTTCCTGGACTTGGTCTTCTGTACAAAAAATATGGCCATCGTCCTGTGTAAATCCACGCACACGCATGATGCCGTGCAGGGCGCCAGAGCTTTCGTTGCGGTGGCATGCGCCAAATTCACCATAGCGCATCGGCAGGTCGCGGTAACTGCGCAAATCGCTCTTGAACACCTCAATGTGGCCTGGGCAATTCATCGGCTTCAACGCATAGTCGCGCTTTTCCGATTCTGTGGTGAACATGTTTTCTTTGTAGTTCTCCCAGTGGCCAGACTTTTCCCAAAGCTTGCGGTCCAGAATCTGGGGGCAGCGGATCTCTTGGTACCCACCATCCACATACACCTTGCGCATGTACTGTTCCACCTGCTGCCAAAGTTGCCATCCTTTGGGGTGCCAAAACACCAAACCAGGCGCTTCGTCTTGCATGTGGAACAAATCCAGTTGCTTGCCCAGTTTGCGGTGGTCGCGCTTTTCGGCTTCTTCGAGGCGGTGCAGATAAGCAGCCAGGTCCTCTTTTTTGGCCCAGGCGGTGCCGTAAATGCGCTGGAGCATTTCGTTGTCTGAATTACCACGCCAGTAGGCACCGGCCACTTTCATCAGCTTGAAGTGCTTGAGCTTGCCAGTGCTGGGCACGTGAGGACCACGGCACAGGTCGATGAATTTGCCTTCGCGGTACAGC
>DASUEF010000196.1:0-11170 GCA_036275215.1 Limnobacter sp.
GAAGAAGACCTGATTGAGGAAGTGATCCGTGTGGTTGGTTATGACAACCTGCCGCTGCGTGCACCCCGTGGCAGGCTCAAAATGCTGCCAGCACCCGAGGGAAAGCTGAGCCGCCACGCCATTCGCCGCCAAGTGGCTGCCTTGGGTTATCAAGAGGTGGTGAGCTACAGCTTCACACCTGAGCAGTGGGAAGTCGATTTCAATGCCAACACGGACCCGGTGCGTTTGCTCAACCCCATTGCCAGCCATTTGAGCGTGATGCGCTCCACCCTGGTGGGCAGCCTCACGGGTGTGCTTAAACACAATTTGGGCCACCGCGTGGACCGCTTGCGTGTGTTTGAGGTGGCCCGTGTGTTTGAAAAAAATTCCCAGGTGGGCGATGGCCCGCAAACCGTGGCCGGCTTTGTGCAAACCTGGAAAGTGGGTGGTTTGGCGTATGGCTTGGCCGATCAATTGCAATGGGGTGCATCCAACAACCGTCTGCTCGACTTCTTTGACGTAAAAGGCGATGTGGAGCACCTGTTACTGGGTCGCAAAACAGAATTCAAGCCCTTTGAGCACCCCGCCTTGCACCCCGGCCGCTGTGCCCAAGTGCTGGTCAACAACAAGGCCATTGGATATGTGGGCGAGTTGCACCCCCGTCTGGCTCAGTCGTACGATTTGCCTCAAGCCCCCGTGGTGTTTGAGTTGTTGCTCGACGGCTTGAACACCCGCAAGTTACCTGCTTTCCAAGAGGTGTCCAAGCAGCCAGCCGTGGTGCGGGACCTTGCATTTGTTGTAGATCGCGGCGTTGCGGCGGCGCAGCTTAAAAAAGCACTGACAGATGTCAAAGAGGACAAGCAAGGCTGGGTGAAATCGGTTATCCTTTTCGATGAATTCGTGCCGAAAGACGAAGGTAAGGGTCTGAATCTAAATGAGAAAAGTTTGGCATTCCGACTCACCGTGCAGGCCGCAGACCGCAGCCTGACCGACGCCGACATCGACCCATTGCTGAAAAAAATGATTGAGCAGGCTGCCCAGTCGTGTGGCGCTCGCCTGCGTTAATGTTGATAAATAGGTAGAACTCACTGTGGATCAAGTTGTGTTGAATGACGATCGCTCCAACGAAACAAGCACCCGCGCCGACCGCCTCGATTTGATTGAAGACGGCTTGGCCTCGGGCTCACTCACCAAGGCAGAACTGGCTGAAATGTTGTTCGACAGCCTGGGCCTGAACAAACGCGAAGCCAAAGACTTTGTGGACGCGTTTTTTGATGAAATCCGCAGCACGCTCGAGGGCGGTGACTCGGTGAAGCTTTCCGGCTTTGGCAACTTTCAATTGCGAGACAAGCCCCAGCGCCCTGGTCGAAATCCAAAAACTGGCGAAGAAATTCCCATTGCTGCCCGCAGAGTGGTAACCTTTCATCCCAGCCAAAAACTTAAAGCGATGGTTGAATAATTTGTTCCAAATTATTTAAACCCCAGCTCAAAACAATGCAGAAAACGGTCAACGCAGACGCAGTGCAAACCACCGCAAGCTTGCCGCCCATCCCGGCCAAGCGCTACTTCACCATTGGTGAGGTCAGCGAGCTGTGCGGTGTAAAAACCCACGTGCTTCGCTACTGGGAGCAAGAATTCACGCAGTTGAAGTCGATCACCCGCCGTGGTAACCGGCGCTATTACCAGCACCATGAGGTTCTGTTCATTCGCCGCATTCGTGAGCTGCTCTACGAACATGGCTTCACCATCAACGGCGCGCGCAACCGCTTGGACCAAGAAAAAAATGGCCCCGCTGGCGAGGCACCATTGCCTGTTTTAATCGACCGCGAAATATTAAAAGAACAACTGCTTAATTTGCGCGAAGCACTGAAAGCCTGATTGTTTCTGTGTATAATCACGCCTTCTTCGGAATGTAGCGCAGCCTGGTAGCGCACTTGCATGGGGTGCAAGGGGTCGGAGGTTCGAATCCTCTCATTCCGACCAAACAAAATAGGTATGTACTCGAGACATCGTTTACATATTATTCCTGAGACATCGTTAACACCCTTGGACCAACGGGCGCTAACGATGTCAGTAGTTCCTCCCAATAGCCACTTCAAGTTTTCACCTTCGTTGTTCTTACGCGTGCAATTTGCCTGCGGTGTGATCAAGCATTTGGGTGCATAATTCCCAAATCACGTCCGCCAAATTCGTTTAAGCAGGGTACAAACTTGATCTTCAAAAAAACACCAGCACGCTGCCAGTCCGTCGTCGCTTTGACGGCACTTTCTTTGGGGCTTTCTCAAATCATGGGTTGTGCGGTGGTTAGCGCAACCGCAGGTGCGGCCATTTCTGTGACTGGGGCTGTGGTGAGCACCGGGATTCAAGTCACCGGTGCTGTTGTTGAGGCTGGTATTGACGCGGCAACAGACGATTGACGCACCAACATGCAAGTGGCTGCTTCAACCGACCATGCCGTTCAACAGTTGTTTGCCCCCAAACCTCTACCCAAGCCATTAAGTGATCCGCTTTATACCCTTCGCCCTTACGTTGCATTTTTAATTGCAATTCAGCTTGTAGTTGCGGCTGGCTTTTTTGTTTTTGGTGTGGTTTTAGGGCAGCTGGAGTCGCTGATTCAGGCGGGCATTGGCCTGATTGCACCGGCCTTTTTGCTGGTGGTGTATGCCCTGGCTTTGCCGCGCCAAGCCACCAATGTGTTTTATCTGCGCAGCTTTAAAAAAGATGCAAGCAGCCACAAAGTGCGTGAAATGCTGGAAGTTGCCCTGGGTGGTGATTTCAGGTTGTCAGGCATTCGCGATCCCAAAAAGCGCGTCCCCCACTTTTTAAAGCCGATTGTGCTGGTGCCCATGATGCTGGCCTATGCTGGTTCCAAATATCTCAACCTGGAAGCCCAAGAGGATTGGAAAGCGCGCCTGTGGAGATCTTTGGCTGACGCCCGCGGAGTGGTGCTGGATGTGCGCGAGTTGACCGAGTTTGTGATCGAAGAAATCGAGTTGGTGTTGGCTTGTATGTCGCCTGAGCGCATTTTGTTCGTGGTGCAAAATACAGACGAGTTGGGCGTGTTAAAAGCAAGGCTGGCCACCAAACACATCGCCATTGCAGTCAACAGCCCCGTGCTGGTTTGGGATGAGTCTTCGCCCCACAACACGCAGCAATTCATGCAAGGTTGCAAAGCGTTTGCAGCGCAACTGCCCAAACAGTCTGCTGGCCTTGCTGTTCGGGCGGCTCACTTGGTTGCAACCCACGTTAAAACGCAAGGCCTGTTGGTGCGTGAGCGGTTGAATGCATTGATTCAATACACCTTGGGCACAGCCATGTTGTTGGCCCTGGCCTTTGTGCCCGGCAGAACAGGACTGTTGGCCGATTGGCCCGCCTTGGGTGTGGCACTGGCAGTGTTGCTGGTGCTGCAAGTGGTGTTGCTGCTTAAGCACTGTGTGGGTGTGGCTTGCAAGTTGCGACTCGCCAAGCAGCACAATCCGCTGTACCAAAGTCGCCTACGGGCAGGTTTGGCCTATGGGCTGGGCTTTGGTGTGCTGCTGTTTTCAGCAGGGAGCGCAATCATGTTGATGGGTGTTCGGCAAACTTACTTTGCTTACGAGGACAGGGCATCGCAGCATGCGTTTGTGGCCAATTATCGCGCATTAGAAATGATCAAGGCCGACGTGTTCTTTGAGGGTGGTTCTGCCATTGTGGATACGCGCAGCTTGTATGAATCGCTGCCACCCGCCTTGGCGGTTGGGTACGCACTCAACGGCAACCAGCTAGATATGGTGGGCACTGGGGGCAGTGTGTGGGTGGCCACGCCCCAAACGGCGCAGGCCGAAGCGGTGTTGGGTGCAAGCTGGCAAGGCTTGAACATTGCACCGGGGTGCACAGCCACCACAATGGCACAACTGCAAAACAGCGAGGTGATTTACCAGTGGTGTGCAGCGCATGCAAACGCCACGCCTTGATGTGGCGTTTGTTATGCAACCAAACCAAACAGGGAATCTACACCCGCGGTGAGATTCGTGGCCGGCAGCAATAAAACCTTTGATCCAATCCACGCTCCATGTAGATCGCGGTCAATGCGACATGTTCATGGTCGTGTTGATTGGCCAGTTCCGCATGTTCGGTTTACGCCAAGCACTGCAGTGCGCAACCAACCGGTGCGGTGGCCTTTGTGTCGCTCTGGGTGTCTCATGGGGTGTGGTGTTGATGTGTGTTTTGGCGTTGGTGTATGGTGGCGTAATTCTGGAAATTCGGATTGTCCTCCCTGGTTTAGCGTTCCTGTTTGGTTCTTAAACCACCCGGACGATCACCCACACCAAAAACCCCACCACACCAACACCCATCAAGCCCGTCACCAGGCCTGCGATAATCACCAGGCCATCCTTCGCCATCAGTCCAAGGCCAATCAAAATGAGGGCGATTGCAGGGGTGCCGTTGCCACCGGGGATGGGTAAAAAAATGATGAAACCCATGAGGGCAATGAAGGGAACCAGCCAGCCTCGGTGCAGGGGGCTGCTCAAGGATTCAAGTCGCGGCGCACAAATTCGGTCGGCTTTGGTGTAAATCCAATTCAACATTTTAATCAGCCGTGTGGCGGATGCCTTAGATAACTTCACACGACACACACGGTCTGGCAGGCCGTGACCACTGTTGTTGGCCCACATCATGCGGGCCACGGCCCATATGCCAAAGGAAAACAAAAAGCCTGAGAAAGGAATGGGTAACAGGGTGAGCACAGCCAAGAAAAGCAGCAGTGCACCGTGGGCGGATTCGCCGTGCATGTCGGCAAGAAAACGCACCGACACTTGGTCTTCGTGTGGGTGTTCAACAGCCAGTTTAAGGCGCAGCAGTAAATCATTCATTTGGCCAGTTTAACGCAGCCATGTGACCATTCTTAACCTAATTGTTAAATAAATTAAATGATGGTTTTAAACCTGTTATCTCCTTGGATGGGGTGCTCTATTTGAGGGGGTAACCTACTTATGTCCCATGTCGTGTTGTCTGGTTTGCTTTCCAATTGTGTCGGGGTGCTGGAAAATGACATCCAATCGAAGCGCAATCCAGCGTTTTTTGTGTGCTGTGGCTCTTGCGTGTGGTCTGTTCCCATGGCCTGCGTGTGCTACTCAATTGACGCTTGCCCTGGCTGAGGTGGTGGGGTTTTACCCCGCAATACTGGCCAGCGAGCTGGGGTATTTTGAGCGCGAGGGTTTGCAGGTACGTGTAATACGCTGCATCAACGGCAAGCGGTGCTTGAAACATTTGATGGACGGTGAGGCGCAATTGTCCACCACAGCAGATTTGCCCTTGGTCTTTGCCGCCCATGAGGGCAAGGCCTTTGATGTGGTGGCCACCATGAGCACATCCACCAAAGACAATATGTTGTTGGTGCGTGGAGAATCCGGGATTGATTCAGCCAAGGATTTGAGAGGCAAGCGTGTCGCTTACGTGGCTGGCACATCCAGCCATTATTTTTTAGACACATATCTGAATTTTTACGGCATAGAGCCTGCTTCGGTGCAGCGCGTGCCCATCGACCCTACGCAATTGGAGCAACTTATACAAGCCAATGCATTTGATGCAGCTGGCTTGTACGAACCTTTGGGGAGCAGGGCGCGTGCCATGCTTGGCAAAAATGCAAAGGCTTTGCATAACCCAAGGCTTTATACCCCCACCTTTAACTTAATCAGTGTTCGCAATTTGAGTGATGCAGATTTGGTCAAGGTGTTGCGTGCAATTTCCAAGGCCACCGACTTCATCAACAACAATCCCCAGAAAGCGCAGGCACTTTTGGATAATGAGTCTTTCGCTAAATCGGCCAAGATCGTGTCGCTTGATCAATATGATTTCGATTTAAAGTTGTCTCAAACCATGTTGAGCACCATGGAGGCCCAATCGCGCTGGGCTATTCGAGAACGTTTGGTGGACAATCCCGTCGCGCCAGACTTCTTGGCTTACATCCGTGTCGAACCTTTGTACGCATTGAATCCGCGTGCAGTCTCTCTCATCAAGTGAGCTGATTTTGAAAATACGCCCCTTGCTGATTGCCTTGTTGCTCGTTGCGTTTTTGGGCGTGAGCTTTCGTTTGTTCACCCTATACACCGACCATCAAGTGCAAACCAAATTGAATCATCAGCGTGAGGCGGTAGAAATGATCACCCGCGACGCGTCTGGTTTGCTGGTGTTGATGCAGGATTTTGCAATTCACAACCAAAACCAACGTGCACTTCGCCAGTGGGTGGCAACACACCGTTCCATGGTGTCTGCTTTGGAGAGTTATGCAGCCACTGGGCCTGAATACAAAAAGCAAGTGGCAGGTATGCTCGATAGCACTGAGGCGCTTGCTGCGATGCAGGAGAAGCTACTCTCTACACTCAAACTTGGTACAGGGGCTAATGCGGTCGATCGGCATGAAACACTGTTGGATCAAATTTTGAATGAAACCCGGCGCATCAGCGAGGAGGCCTTTGAGTTGTCCAGTGATGTAACGCGCCGTAGGCAACTGCAAAATGACGATCAGCGTTTTCTGACGTTGTTGGCGCAGTCAATGTTTTTGCTGATAATTTCCGCGTTGGCCCTGATTTTATGGTGGCGGGTATTAAGACCTATCAGCATGTTGCAAAATGCAGCGCAATCGCTCACCAAAAACGAGTTAGGTGCAGTTTGCGGTTACAAAAGCAGTGATGAGCTGGGGGGATTTGGCTGCTGCCTTTGACCGCATGTCCAGCATCTTGAAGTCCAGAGAAGATGCGTTGCAGGTGGCCAAAAGGCAGGCGGAATCCGCAAGCAAGGCCAAGAGTGATTTTTTGGCCAACATGAGCCATGAAATTCGAACACCGCTCAATGCCATCATCGGTATGGTCTACATGATGGGTTTTAGCAAACTGGATTCTGATCAGCATCATCAACTGGAGACCATCCACACAGCCAGTCATGGCCTGCTCGCCCTGATCAACGACATTTTGGATTTATCAAAAATTGAGGCAGGTGAGTTTGTGTTGGAATCTGGGCCATTTGGCTTGCAACATTTGATGGATGAGTTGCGGATGTTGCTTGAGCCCACCGCACGTGGCAAGGGTTTGCAATTGAACGTGCTGCCTTTGCCGGAAGCAATGCCACATGTGGTGGAGGGGGATGCAAATCGCATTCGTCAAGTGTTGATTAATCTGGCCAACAACGCAATCAAATTCACCGACCGTGGAACGGTGGAGGTGCGTGCCGAATCCGTGCCTGGTGCAGACTGTGAGCACGGCTTGGTCTGGGTTAGATTTTTGGTCACGGACTCCGGCATTGGCATTTCAGAAGAAAACACGCGAAAGTTGTTTTCTCCTTTTGTCCAAGTGGATTCATCCACGGCAAGAAGACATGGTGGCACTGGTTTGGGTTTGTCGATTGTTAAAACCTTGGTGGAAGCCATGGGGGGCCATGTGGGTTTGCAGAGCGTGGAAGGCCGTGGAAGCATATTTTGGTTGGACTTGCCGTTGCTCGAATCCAAGCAATTGAAAGACGTTTCGTCGCTTGGTGCTACGACCCGCCCATTCCACGTCTATGTACTAGAGAAGAACTCAGCCGAACGTGAGGCGATGGTGCGTGTGGCACAGCAATTTGGCTGGGATGTTCGTACATTCGCAACAGCCTCTGCGTTTTTCCATGGCGTGGAGGTGGAGCGTCGGCAACTGCGCTTGCCCGATTGCGTGGTGATGGGACGCCAGTTGAGCGACATGCTGCCAGATGACTTTTTCAGGGAGTGCCATACAAAATTTTCCAACTCGGTGATGCCCTATTGGCTGATCACCAAGGATGAATCTGATGGGGAACTTCCTGACGCTTTGCTCGCATTGCCGCATGTTGTGTTGCGTAAGCCTGTGGATTCATCTGCTTTGTTCAATGCACTGAATGAGGCGGTGACTCGCAACCAAAGTGATCTGGACTATTTGATGAATTACTCGGTGCTGGATGTGGGTAATCACGTGTGGCTGAGCGATATCAATGTGTTAGTTGTCGATGACAGTCCAATGAATCTGGAGGTGTGTCGCCGAATTTTGGAAAATCAGGGGGCAGAAGTGTCGACCTGTGAGTCCGGTGCGGCGGCCTTGTCCGCCATTCAGCATGACCCGGATGCTTTTGACTTGATTTTGATGGATATGCAGATGCCAGGATTGGATGGTCGTGAAACCACAGTACAGATTCGCGAGACATTGAAACTTAAGAGTTTGCCGGTGATCGCCTTGACTGCTGGGGTGCTTGTCGAAGACAGGGAGAGGGCAGTGAAAGCAGGCGTGAGCGCATTTCTTGGCAAGCCGATTGATCCTCAGCAATTGGTGCGGTGCATACGCAAAACAGTACAAAACAGTCGCGGCCGGGTGATACCCGTGTACCCACGAGACCGAGCGGAAGAAAGCCAGTCTTCATGGCCAAAAATTCCGGGCGTGGACGAGGGTGCGGCGCGTGTACAAATGCAGAATGATGAACATTTGTACTGCGAGCTTTTGATTGTGTTTTATGAAGAGTACCGAGCTGCGAGAACTCAGGTGGAATGTTTTCTGGAAGAACAAAATAACCCGGGCCTGCTTGCTTTTTTGCACAAGTTGCGAGGGCAGGCCGCTGCGCTGGGCGCAACACAGCTGCGTGAGGCTGCCCAATCGCTGGAGGATGTGGTGCGCACTGGCTGGAAGACTTTGAGACGCAATTGAACAAAGTGAGTTGCCCATGAGCATTAAAAAAACTGTGTTGGTTGTGGACGACGCGATCACCAATATTCGCGTACTCAACGGAATTTTGGATCAAGACTACCAAGTTTGTGCAAGCACCTCAGGTGCAGAGTGTCTTCTAATTCTCGAGACCGTTGATGTGCATATGTTGCTATTGGATGCAAATATGCCAGGTCTGGATGGGTACTCGGTATTGCGGGGCTTGCGTACCAATAGCAAGTTGAGGAATATCCCAGTGATCATGATCACTGGAGATCATTCAGCCAGCCACGAACTTAAAGCGTTGCAGGCAGGTGCAGATGATTTTGTCGCCAAACCCGTGAATCCAGACCTGTTGAAATTAAAGATTTCAAGGCAATTGGAAAGAGTTTCAAAAGAAGATGAGCTTGCCCGCCTACGCGGGCAGCCCATGGGGTATTAACTCAGCGATATCCACCGTCTGCCATTACAACCTGTCCCATCAAATAGGGCATGGTCAGCATGTGCAAGGCGCATTGCGCCATTTCATCGGGCTCGGCCCAACGTTTCATCCAGATTTTTGCAGATTCTTTCTCGCGCACATCGGGGGGCAGCGTGGCGTTGAGGTCGGTGTTGATCCAGCCGGGGGCCAGGCCATTGATGCAAATCTGGTCTTCCGACAATTTTTCTGCTGCCACACGTACAAACAAATTGTTGGCAGCCTTGGAGGCATCGTAGTGAGCAGATACGGGGTCCCAACTGTTGATGCCGTTGGTCGAAGTGACCAACACAATGCGCCCTCTGAAGTCGCCGCGTAGCGGGTTGTTCTTCATTTGTAAGGCTGCATATTTGGTCACCAAAAAGCTGCCTGTGGCGTTGGTGTTTTGTACCTGGTCCCACTCGGCTTGGGTTTGATCAAAAAATTCGGTGTTGGGGGATATGCCTGCACTGTGAATCACGTGGTCAATCGCAATACCTTCCCGGCCAATTTCCTGAAAAAACGCTGCAACGGATGTTTCTTGACCCACTTCGCAAGGGAAGGCCTTGGCCTGCACCTGGGGGTTGGCCTGTTGAATTTGTTGCAGCGCTGCCTGGGTTTTTTCAGGTTTTCGGCTTGCGGATACCACCACATGGCCACCTGCTTTGGCCACGGCCACTGCACAGGTTAGGCCAATGCCGCTGGCGCCGCCGGTGATCACTGTCCAGGTGTTGGAAAAATCAAAATGCGCTGCAGCCATGGAGAACCCCTTTTTGTTGTTGGGCTTTTAGTGTGGCACAGTGGCAAAGTTTTGGCGAAGTGCAATTGAGGTGTGGTTTGGGTCTTGTTCTACCTATGTGGAAGCAATCCTTTTTAAGCTGAAAGCCAGTTTGGGTGTAACAATCGGTTAGCATGGGAGCATTGTGAACCACCCCTGCTTAAGCCCATGCTTGCGCTTACCGATGCCGAATTTGATCAACTGGTCAGCACCTTTCCAATTGGCCCTTACCGCCACCACAAAGGTGGCCTGTATGAGGTGCTGGGTTTGGGGCGTGAGGAAGCCACCCTGCAAGTGGTGGTGATTTACAAAGCCTGTAAAAACAACACCTGGTGGACACGCACGCTGGAGGTGTTTACCGAGCCAGTGCAAACCCCCCAGGGCATTCGCCCCCGCTTTGAGCCCTTGGCATGAGCACGCCCCGCCCGCCACAAATTTGGGTGGATGCCGACGCCTGCCCAGTGGCTGTGAAAGAAATGCTTTACCGTGCTGCGGAGCGCACTGGCATTGAGGTGACTTTGGTGGCCAATCAGTACATGCGCACACCGCCATCGCGCTTTGTGCGTTTGGTGCAGGTGCCCAAAGGCTTTGATGTGGCCGATGATGAAATTGTGAAGCGTGCTCAAGGGGGTGACTGGGCGGTAAGCAACGACATTCCCTTGGCCAGCCAACTGATTGCCAAAGGCGTCCATGTATTAACGCCCCGTGGTGAGCGCTTAAGCAAAGAAAACATTGAAGCCATGCACACCATGCGGGATTTTATGGACACCCTGCGTGCCAGCGGCATCGACACGGGCGGCCCACCTGCCTACAGCCAAGCTGACCGAAAAACCTTTGCATCAGAGTTGGACAAGGCCTTGCTCGCCATGCAACGCGAAATAAAAAAAGGAGGCGAAGTTTGATGGAAGATTTCAATGGCAAAACTGCCGTGATCACGGGCGCTGCCAGTGGAATTGGCTTGGCACTTGCGAAGCATGCCGCTGCGCAGGGCATGCAAGTGGTCATGGCTGACATTGATGACGCGGCGCTGGCCCGGGCTGCAGATGGCCTTCAATTGCCTGCCCATCGCGTGTTGGTGGTGCCCACCGATGTGCGGCACGCCAGTGCAGTCAAGCACCTTGCCGATACCGCTTACAGGCAGTTTGGTGCTGTACACCTGTTGTGCAACAACGCTGGCGTCGCCTTGGCACGCACCACGTGGGAACACACCGCCGACGATTGGCAATGGGTGCTGCAGGTCAATTTGTGGAGTGTGGTGCATGGCATTGCCGAGTTTTT
>DASUEF010000197.1:0-6785 GCA_036275215.1 Limnobacter sp.
AATGTTTCGGGGCAGTGTCACACCGTCGGGAGTCGTTTGCCTGAATTCACCCTCCCAGCCTTGCTCAGGGACTGTGTCGAATTTCCACGCCAGTGTGCCGGTGTTGGCGTCATATGCAGCCATGAAACCACGGCGTCCGTAGTTGCCCGCAATACCCACCACTGCACCGAGTGGCGCATCGGGGTCGGGAGAATCCAGGTGCAAGCCATAGCCCACACCGGTAATGCCCACAATGACCTTGCCATCGAACACCATGGGTGCCATGTTGATGCCAGCACCTGACGCACCCGACACCTCCAGTTTTCCGCCCTGCGTGTCCAGTTGCGTCCCCAGTGTGGCGGCATCTTCCTGCACGCCTTGCTCGCCCTTGGTGACATCAATGTCCCACAGCTTTTGGCCCGTGCGTGCATCCAGTGCCAGCAGGCGTGAATCGACTGTACCCATGAATACCTTGCCATCACTCACAGCAACGCCCCGGTTGGCGGGGCCGCAGCACATGGGGCGATCTTTGATCCTGTCGTGCGTGTAACGCCACACCAATTTTCCGGTGTCGGCTTTCAAGGCCACCACATGGTTAAAAGGCAGCGATACAAACATGATGCCGTTCACCACGATAGGTGTGGCTTGAAAGCTGGATGACACACCCGTGTCGAATTCCCAGGCCAAGTCAAGCTGTCGGATATTGTCAGGCGTAATTTGCTTGGACAGCGTGTGCCGCTGATGATCCCAGTTGCCTCCAAATAATGGCCATTCTGTGTCTGAGCTTGCAAACGTGGCGGTGCAAACAACTAGTGAGAAAGCGGCGGCGAAGGCTTGATGCAGCGTCATGGTGGTCGGCTTTTAATTGGAATTGTCTGGAGAGACAAGCAAGGATCAATCCACAGCGACTGTTGCAATGTGGGGCAGATGGTCTGTCACAAAACTGTCATCCAATGCGCAGCCGCTTGCGTGTATATTTCGCGTACCCGATTCTATTGGTAAATGATCATGAAGCAACAACTTGAGCTGTTGAAAGAAATCGAACACAAGCTCGAAGAATTGAGCAAAGACAAAGACCTGAAAGACAAGCGCCCACTTGAAGTTAAAGAGATCAAGGGACTTCGATTGGTGGTGTCCTCAATCATTCGCCGCATGGCCAGCTAAGCCACGATTAAGCCGTTTACTGATAGACCTTCAGACGCTTTGCAATCAAGAGTGCGGTCAAGTTAAACGAGATCGCAATCACGCTGCAAATCCAGAAATTTTCGATCAGACCCTCTGCATTGCGAGAGATCACCATGCCACCAACCAAGGCGGCAAGGCCCATGGCAGCAGACTGCATGGACGAGTTCAGGGTCATGAATGTGCCCCTGTTTTTCGGGTTGCCTGCTGCGCTGACCAAAGCCATGCCTGGAATCATTCTTCCGCTGACAAATACAAAGAAGAACGTGGTGATCACCAGAATGACTGCCATGCTCAGGCCCGCGGTGACCGTAATCAATGCCATGGGCAACACTGCGACACCGGCGATGATTTGCAGCATTTTCAATTTGCCAATTCGATCGCTGAGTTTGCCGATGATTTGCGCACTGAACAAGGTGGCCGCGCCGCCAGCGAGATAAATCACTGGAATGTCTGAAGGTGTTAGCCCCGCATTGATTTGCATGTAAATCGTGATGTACGGAATGATTGAAAATCCGGCGAAGATCATGCAAAACGAAAACAAAAATGCACGCAGGTGATTCGAATCGCGAAGGACCTGTGCAATGCCCTGAAGCGGGCCGGTTTCGCCACGTGCGTGTAAATGGCCTTGAAGTGTTGGAATGACGTACCAGCCGGCCACCGCCAACACAAAGCTGATGCCGGCAATTCCGAAGAAGGGGGTGTGCCAGTCTGAATTGGCGGCTACATAGAGACCCAGAGGTACTCCCATCACCGTGGACACAGAGAATGATGTCATGATGACACCCATGGCCTTCCCTCTGCGGGCAAACGGCACTACGTCTGCCACAATGGTCTGAATCATGGCCGACAGTATGCCGCCAAAAAGCCCGGCTGCAATTCTGGCGCTCATCAGCGTTTCATAGGTGGGCGCGAGGCCGCAGGCCAGGGTGGCTGCGGCAAACAGCACATAAAGAATAAGCAACAGCCTGCGTCGCTCGAACCTGTCGATGTACAACGAGGCCAACAAACCCGACGCACCAGCCGCGAAAGTGTAGGCGGACACCAGCAGGCCGAACTTTGCATCTGAAATGCTGAACGCCGCCGTAAGCTGAGGCCCCAGCGGCATCATGATCATGAAGTCGAGAATGTGGGTGAACTGAATGCCGGCAAGAATCAGCAGCAGGGCCCACTCGCGCTGGGGCGTCATCTTCACTTGGCATGCTGTGGGGCTATTCATGTACTGCTACCTGTGGATGGATTTTTTTGAGATTTGACCTTGAGTGTAACGCGCCACACTAATGCCCCAAGGCGGTGAGCGCATAAATGCCGATCGTCATGGAAAGTATGGACACTAGCGTGGTGAGCGCAATGATGTTGGCAGCCAGCTTGCCATCACCGCCTGCGGCCACGGCCATGGCAAAACTGGCTGCGGCAGTGGGGCTGGCGAAAAACATCCAGAGAATGATGAGGTCTCGCCCCTCAATGCCAACGGTCCATGCAGCCGCGCAGGCGAGTATGGGTAGTATGGCAATTTTAATGGCGCTTGATTGCATGGCAGACAAGCCCGAGGCTTTGACCCCGGCCAGTGACAGTGTTCCACCCACACAGATCAACGCCAGTGGCAGGGTGAGCCCAGCAAAATACTCGCCCGACTTCAACAGCCACTGCGGTATGTAAAGCTGTGTTGCACTGGCCAGCATACCCAGCACTACCGCAATAATCAGCGGGTTTTTGATCAGTTCCTTGCTCACTGCGCCTGGGCTGAATTTCAGGGTGGGGCTGTAAATGGAGAGGATCAACACCGACAGCACATTGAACAGCAAAATGGTAAAGCCAACCAACACGCCGCCTACCGACAGGCCATACTCGCCATAGTAACTGGCCACCAGCGCAAAGCTGACTACTCCACAGTTGCCCCTGAATGCCCCTTGAACAAACACGCCGCGTTGGCCATAGGGAATGAATCGGGTGGCCCACCACCAACTGGCCAGAAAACCAAGCACCGTGGCCGCACACAAAAAAAGTACCAGCTCGGCATTGAATGCGCTTTGCAGATCGGCCTGCCAAATGGACAGGAAGAACAGCGTGGGCATGGTGGCTTTGTAGGTCAGCGTTGATGCGGTCTGAATAAAGGAGTCATTGATCAGATTGATTTTGCGCAGCACCAGACCCATGAATACCATGGCAAACACAGGGGCGGTGACTCCCAGAATTTCCGAGAGCACATTGAATTGATTCATGTTGACGGGTGTGGCTTGGAGTAGCAGCAATTATTTCATTACTGAATTTCGGGTCAATTGTGGATGACCCTTGCTACACACCCAAGATTTCCTGTTACTTCACGGCTTCCACCGGTGGCAGTGCCGCAAATTCCTCATCGGAATACAAACGCGAACGGGTCAGGAATCGTAGGCCGCTGGGGCGTTCGAGGCTGAACATGCCGCCATTGCCTTTCACCACGTCAATCGTCAGGTGCGTGTGTTCCCAGTACGTGAATTGCGATTTGCTCATGTAGAACGGCACACCGCCAATTTCTCCCAGTTTTACATCTGCGCCGCCCAGGGGAAAATCGGAGCGCGGAAACAGCATGGGGGCGCTGCCGTCGCAACAGCCGCCGCTTTGGTGAAAAATCACGTCGCCATGTTTCGCTTTCAATGTTGCGATCAATTCCAGTGCTTGCGCGCTTGCGCTAACTCGGTTTGCCATCATCTTCTCCACATCAATGGAAGAACCGCCCAACCCCTGTGGAATTGAGCGGTTCAAGCTACCTCAATTCACGCGCTCAGAAAAAGCCCAATGCGTTGGGGTTGTAGCTCACCAGCAGGTTTTTGGTTTGCTGGTAATGGTGCAGCATCATTTTGTGGTTTTCGCGACCAATACCCGATTGCTTGTAGCCACCAAATGCGGCATGAGCCGGATACAGGTGGTAGCAGTTGGTCCACACGCGGCCAGCCTGAATGGCACGGCCCATGCGGAAGGCTCGTGCGCCATCTCGACTCCAGACCCCTGCACCCAATCCGTACAGCGTGTCGTTGGCAATTTGCAGGGCTTCGGCTTCGTCTTTAAAGGTAGTTACCGACAACACGGGGCCGAAAATTTCTTCCTGAAAAATACGCATTTTGTTGTGGCCTTTGAATACGGTTGGTTTTACATAGTAGCCACCAGCCAAGTCGCCGCTTTGTTTGTTTTGTTCGCCCCCAATCAGGCACTTGGCGCCTTCCTGTTTGCCCAAGTCGATGTAGCTCAGGATTTTCTCCAGTTGTTCTGAAGAAGCTTGTGCGCCAATCATGGTGCTCTCATCCAGCGGGTTGCCCTGTTTGATTTTGCTCACGCGCTCAATGGCACGTTCAATGAAAGCGTCGTAGATGTCTTCCTGAATCAGGGCGCGTGAGGGGCAGGTACACACTTCACCTTGGTTCAAAGCAAACATGGCAAAGCCTTCCAGGGTTTTGTCGAAGAAGGCATCGTCGGCGTCCATAATGTCAGAGAAGAAAATATTGGGTGATTTTCCGCCCAGTTCCAAAGTGACTGGAATCAGGTTTTGGGCAGCGTACTGCATGATCAATCGACCTGTGGATGTTTCACCGGTGAATGCAATTTTTGCAATTCGCGGGTTGCTCGCCAATGGTTTGCCAGCTTCCAGTCCAAACCCATTCACGATGTTCAGCACGCCGGGCGGCAGCAAGTCAGCAATCAAATCCATGACCACCAGCAGGGACGCTGGTGTTTGTTCTGCAGGCTTTAACACCACACAATTGCCAGCAGCCAATGCAGGTGCCAGCTTCCAGGCAGCCATCAGAATTGGAAAATTCCAGGGAATGATTTGCCCTACAACACCCAGAGGTTCATTGAAGTGGTAAGCGTAGGTTTGGTGGTCGATCTCGCAAATACTGCCTTCTTCACCGCGAATACAGGCTGCGAAATAACGGAAATGATCGATCGCCAGCGGGATGTCTGCAGCCATGGTTTCGCGCAGGGGTTTGCCGTTGTCTAGAGTTTCCGCCACTGCGATCAAGCGCAGATTTTCCTCCATGCGGTCGGCGATGCGATTCAGGATCATGGAACGTTCTGTGGGTGAACGCTTACCCCATGCGTCTTTGGCTGCATGGGCAGCGTCGAGCGCCAGTTCAATGTCCTCCGCCTGTGAGCGTGCAACCTTGCAGAGCACCTGGCCGGTTACCGGTGTAACGTTGTCGAAATACTGGCCACTTTTTGGAGCGACCCATTTGCCGCCGATGAAGTTGTCGTATTTCGCTTTGAACGGAAACGCCACGCCCAGGTTTAATTCGTCAACCATATTCATGTCCCTAACTCCTTTGTAGTGTTGATGGTGGTAGGGCACTTTGCGCAATGGGCATGCCAGCGTAGATTGCCAACAATTTCCGGAAGTTCTTTTCCGAAAGTTGACTTGGCCTGAAAAGCAATCAGGAATAAAGTTGCCGGACTTGGGGCAAGGGTGGCAGAAGGGATTTGAATTTATTATGCAATTGATTGCATAATTTTGTTGCGCTGCACAGTTTTGACACACCCAAAATGGGGGTTAGTTGGCCTGAATTTCGTTGAGAAACAATTCCAGTGCCTGTGTTCTTCCCAAGTTCAATGGATTGTAGCCCGCCGCATTCTTGACATGGTCCAACACTTCCGCACTGCGCAACCAAGGCAGCAAAATGTCCAGTGCCGGGTATTGCAAATCGCCGTTGTGCAACACCAAAAAGTAACGCTCTTTGGAAACTGCCCTGAATTGCAGGCCGTAATAGTCAGCCGCAGCTCGAATACCCAAGCCCAAATCACCGTGTCCTGCTGCAATGGTACAGGCCACTGCCAAATGGGAGTTTTCTTCGTGAAAAAATCCCGGCAAGTCCTCTGCTTTCAGGCAGGCCTTGGTGATCAAGGCATCCAGTTGGTGGTGTGTGGATGATGCCGAGTTGCGGTTTACCAGCAGGGCGCGCCGTTGGGCCACATCCTCCAGAGTGGGGGGCTTGGCGGCTGGGCGGCTCATCCAGCCGATGTCGCGCTCGAACAGTTCAATCACACTGAGGTTGGAACCGCGCAACCAGCGCCGCATGATGTGATGGACATGGGAGTGTTCCTCAAGGCCAACCGGCAAGTGGCAACCAGCAACGCGCACTTCACCGCGGTGCAGGGCCGAGAGTGCCGCGATACTGCCCGACCAGCGCAGCGACAGTTGCAGTTTTTTGTACAGTGCGGTGTTTTGAAACAGGTTTTGAAGCACCAGGTCGTCGCTCAATGCCAGGCTGACCCAGGGTTTGTTTTGATCAACATCCAGCCATTCGGCGTTCAGTTGCTCGCCCACTGTACCCAGGTCGGGTGCCACGCGCACATTGCCTTGTTCCACCATCCAGATCAACTTGTGACCGAACCGGGTCAGGCAGGCACCAGCCCTGCCGTGGGTGGCCACCAGTTCTTCGCCCAGCAGTTGGTTGTATTGCTGGATTTGCGACCATAAGGTACGGTATGAGATGCCCAGCGCCTTACAGGCCAGCGAAATGGAGCCTTCCGAGTCAATGGTTTTAAGGGTGTTCAACATGCGCTGGTCCAGTTCAACAAACTGACCATCGTCTTTTTTCCAGCGGGCGGATACTTTTAAATTGAGCATTTGCGGATACAGGCATGTCGATTGC
>DASUEF010000198.1:0-1924 GCA_036275215.1 Limnobacter sp.
TTGCGCCGGGCTGCTTTTGGTGAACGCCCCCAGTTGCGAGGGGGCCATGCTCATGGGGCCACTGCGCTTGAACAGGTACTCCATGCCAATGCGGGCTTTGCCCCAGAGGCTGTTGGCCAGCGTGTTGAGTGTTTTAACGCCGTGGACCTTGTACACCGAACGAATTTGAAGGTGGTCTTGCAGGTTGGCACCCACGCCAGGCTTGTGCAGTTTTACCTCCACGCCGTGGCGGGCGAGCACCTCTGCAGGCCCAATGCCCGACAACTGCAAAATCTGCGGTGTACCAATGGCCCCGGCGCACAGCACCACCTCGCGCAGGGCTTGCACCTGCACCAGCTCGCCATCGTGAAGCACCTCAACACCCGCACACCGCAAACCTCCGCTGACCACGGGCACCAGGCTTAAACGTTTCACCTGCGCATGGGTCCACAACACCAGGTTGTGCCGCTTGCCCAGCACCGGATGCAAAAAGGCCTTGGCAGTGTTCCATCGCCACCCCTGGCGTTGGTTCACTTCAAAATACCCCACCCCAAAATTGTTGCCACGGTTAAAGTCTTCGCTGGCCGGGATGCCCGCCTGCTGCGCCGCTTGCGAAAAAGCCTCCAGAATGTCCCACTTCAAGCGCTGCTTTTCTACACGCCATTCGCCCCGGTTGCCGTGGTAGCGGTTCAACTCCGAGTCCCCCTCCTCGGCGTAGGGGTTGTCATAGCGGTGGTTGCTCTCGTGTGCAATAAAATCTTTCAAGCAGTTTTGCCAGTTCCAGGCCTCGTCGCCAGTGAACTGCGCCCATTGCGCATAATCGCGGGCCTGCCCGCGCATGTAGATCATGCCGTTGATGCTGGAGCAGCCCCCTAAGGTTTTGCCACGGGGGTAAATCAGGCTGCGGCCATTCAGGCCTGCGTCGGGCTGGGTTCTAAAACGCCAATCGGTTCGGGGGTTGTCGATGCAGTACAGGTAGCCCACCGGGATGTGAATCCACGGGTAATTGTCTTTGCCACCCGCCTCCAGAAGCAGCACACGGTGTTGACCACCTGCACTGAGCCGATTGGCCATGAGCGCACCCGCCGTGCCTGCGCCCACCACGATGTAATCAAACTGCATGGTGAATTGCCCCAATCCTTGTTGTTATGAATATGCCTTGCACTATGCGCACTTTGGGCAAAGGATTTGATTGGGGTTTTCCAGAGTTTTACGTTTTATGCAAAGCTGTGTTGACCCTCTGGCAGCGCCAGACTGGCGCAAGCCCCACAAGCCAACGCGCTTCTTCCTTTACAATCAGGGGTCTATAAAACAGCAACAACTTGAGGTAACCACCATGACAGAACGCACATCCGTGCACGGCCTGAAAGTGGCCACATCGCTGTACAACTTCGTCAACGAGCAGGTGCTCCCGGGCGTGGGCGTAGACCGCGACGCCTTCTGGAAAGGGTTTGATGCCATTGTGCATGAGCTGGCCCCCAAGAACGTTGCCCTGCTGGCCGAACGCGACCGCATTCAGCTTGAAATGGACGCCTGGCACAAAGCCAATCCTGGCCCCATTCAGAACATGGCCGCCTACCAAGAATTTTTGAAGAAGATTGGCTACCTGGTGGACGCACCCGCCCATGTAAAAGCCACCACCGCCAACGTGGACGCCGAGCTGGCCACACAGGCTGGCCCGCAACTGGTGGTGCCCATCCTGAACGCACGCTACGCGCTAAACGCCGCCAACGCCCGCTGGGGCAGCTTGTACGACGCGTTGTACGGCACCGATGTGATTTCTGAAGAAGGCGGTGCAGACCGTGCGGGTGGATACAACCCCGTGCGTGGTGCCAAGGTGATTGAATTTGCACGCAAGTTTTTGGACGAGTCCTTCCCGCTGGCAGGCGGCAGCCACAAAGAGGCAGCCGGCTACAGCGTAGAGGGTGGCGCACTCAAAGTGAAG
>DASUEF010000199.1:0-1448 GCA_036275215.1 Limnobacter sp.
CAACACCATGGCCGGGGCTGCGTGCTGTGCAGTCAACATCAAATCAATCACTTCATTGATGGTGTCCATTTCACGATGATCAATCGGCCGGCTGCCAAACAAGGGCGCAAAGCCCGCAGCCACCAGCGCTTCATTGCGCTCATTCAGCGGCGCATCCAAACCCTCCAGCAGTGCCAACAGCATGTCTTTGCTGGCGCTGGCTTTGCCTGTTTCAATACAACTTAAATGGCGCTGGGAAACGCCAACGCGCAAGGCCAAATCAAGTTGGCTGACCTTTTGTCGAGTGCGTAAATCGCGCAGGCGAATTCCGGCGGTATGGGTGGGGGCTTGTGTATGCATGTGCTCATACTGCCACGGAAAATTTCTGAAATCTATGACCTCGCAGGTTATTGCTGCAATGACCCTGACCTCATCAAACTGGCCTTGGACTGATTCACTTTCAACCACGCGAGGAGACCTGCCATGCAAACCAGCACCATGCACAACCGTGCAACAAGTACGCCCACATTCTGGATCAACTGGCTTACTTACACCGCCGAATTCACAGTGCTGTTTGGCCTGCTCATGGTGCTTGCACCAGGGCTGACTCAACAGGCTTTTGGATTGTTGATATTCCAGAACACCGAACAGTTTGCAGCTTTCGACCCACAAGCCACTGCTTATATCGAACTGGCCCATGCGGTGATGGGCTCTGTGCTGGTAGGTTGGGGCGCGCTGATCTTCATGCTGGTGCGCAAACTGAACATTGAGGACGCCAAACAGACCTGCAACATGATCACGATTTCCGTATTGCTTTGGTACGTACCCGACACCGCATTTTCTCTGTACAGCGGCTTCTGGCAAAACGCGGTTCTGAATTCCGGGTTTGCTGTGTTGTATGCCGTACCCTTGCTGGCTTTGCGCAAGTATTACAGGTAAGGCATTTTCATCCACAAGCCATTAAATTCAAGGGAACCACCGCCACGGATTAATTACTCAAGGAGCTACACCACTTACTTTTGATCGCATGTCCTCAAGGCCTCTTATACAAGGTCGCGCACAAATCCTGATCGGCGACACCACCAGCCACGGTGGTGTGGTCATCTCGGGCAGCCCCACCACATCGGTTGAAGGCCGACCCATCGCCAGGGTCGGCGACATGGTCACCTGTCCTTTGTGCAAACCCCATGTATTCCCGATTGTCGAGGGACTCTACACATTCACCGACAACTACATGGCTGTGGCCCTGCACGGTCACAAAATTGCGTGTGGTGCCACCTTGATAGCCAACAGCAGCAATCGCGAAGAATAAGTGCACTTTGGCGGGTAAAAGCATAAAATACGGCCTTGATCCGAAAAACAGATCCACAAGGTACACCCGCCATGATCCGCTTGTCCGAGCTGAAGCTTCCACTCGACCATCCTGAAGACGCCCTGCCCGCATTAATTTGCAGCACACTGAAAATTTC
>DASUEF010000200.1:0-1081 GCA_036275215.1 Limnobacter sp.
TTTGTTTTGGAACCCACGCAGCAACACCCAGCTTCGAGTATGTGGCATTGCAGCGCCGCAGACCAGTGAATTGATTGTGAACAGTCTTTGGGCGCGTATCCCCGAATATGCCCGAAAAGACTACGCCACCCTGAGCGCCCCCGGTGACGCACTTACTGGGGGCGATCTGGTGTACGACTTTGATAAAGCGCGCGCCAACTTTGTGGTGTTGAACGTGAAAGTGTTGAGTCTTGAACTTCTGGAACTGAAACGGGAGGGGCATGTCAGGTTTCGTTGCGATCTTGACGAAACCGGACGCTGGATTCATCAAAACATGATTCCCTGAGGGTATCCTGAACCTTGAGTTTTTTTGAGTAGTCAGCAAAGTGAGGTTTTAGCCATGAGCGACACGAAATATACACCACCTAAAGTTTGGGTTTGGGACAAGGAAAGCGGCGGCAAGTTTGCGAATATCAATCGCCCGATTGCCGGTGCGACACATGACAAGGCATTGCCTGTGGGCGAGCATCCCTTGCAGCTCTATTCACTGGCCACGCCCAATGGCGTGAAGGTCACTGTGATGCTGGAAGAATTGCTGGCTCTTGGCCACACAGGCGCTGAATACGACGCCTGGTTGATCAATATTTCCAACGGCGACCAGTTCAGCAGTGGCTTCGTGGAAGTGAACCCCAACAGCAAAATTCCTGCGCTGCTGGACCGCAGCACCAAACCCGCCACGCGAGTATTTGAGTCGGGCTCCATTCTTTTGTACCTCGCCGAGAAGTTCAAGGCATTCTTGCCCACCGACCCAGCCAAACGGACAGAAACCTTGTCGTGGTTGTTCTGGCAAATGGGCAGTGCGCCCATGCTGGGTGGTGGTTTTGGCCACTTTTACGCCTATGCACCCGAGAAGTATGAGTACCCGATCAACCGCTATGCGATGGAAGTGAAACGACAACTGGATGTGCTGGATCGTCAGCTGGCCGACCACGAGTACATTTCTGGCAGCGAATACACGATTGCGGACATGGCGATTTGGCCTTGGTACGGTGCATTGGTCACCAACAAGGTGTACGAGGCGGCCGAGTTTCTGGAGGCCCAC
>DASUEF010000201.1:0-1302 GCA_036275215.1 Limnobacter sp.
CACATTGCACGCGGCCAAGGGGCTGGAGTTTCCCCATGTGTTTTTGATTGGTTGCGAAGAGGCCATTTTGCCCAGCTTTGGCGAGGGCGAGGGGCGGGAGCTGACAGACGAACGTTTGGAAGAGGAGCGCCGCCTGATGTACGTGGGGGTGACGCGCGCTCAACGCAGCTTGAACCTCACCTGGTGCAAAAAGCGCAAACGCGCCCGAGAGTTGGTGAGTTGTTTCCCGTCGCGATTCATCAAGGAATTGCAATTGGATGAAGACAAACATTTGCCTGATGACACACCCAAGATGAGCCCGAAAGACCGTTTGAGCGCCCTCAAAGGCCTGTTGAACAAAGTCAACGGCTGATGTAGCCCGCTGAGGATTAGGCTGTTTGCCGCTGGGAAGCCAGCGCTTCCTCGACCTTATGGAACAACTGGTCGGCCGAGAATGGTTTGATCAACCAAGCGGTTACCCGAAGTTCTTTGGCAGTTCGCACAGTGTCTTTGTCTGCCCCGGAGGTCATGACCATGATGGGCAATCCAGGGGCCACTTGCCTTAACCGCGAGGTCAACTCCAACCCACTCATGCCAGGCATATTGATGTCGGTAATAACCAGGTTGGGCACACCATGTTCTACCATGTTGCGTATGCCCTCGGCGGCCGAGGTTGCGGTGTGCACCTCCATGTTTCTCTGGCGCAGCAGTTTTGCGCAGATGTTCAGGATTGTTGTGGAATCATCCAGAATTAAGATTTTGACGATGGGCATGGCTTCTTCCATTCATCAGGCTTTGCAGAAGGTCATGATGTCCAGTGGCCGCGATTTTCAATCGATGGAATTCAGTGGAATTGATCCGTTTCCAGAACATTTTCCCCCGGCTTAGCTAACACTGCGCTTTGAAGCATGGCAAGTGCCAAACGCTCCACCTTGACGCTGCGAAGGCTTTTGGGCAATAGGGGGTTGAGTAAGCGTGTGGCCACAAGGCCTATTTCTTCGCCCAGACGAAACTCGGTGCGATTGCCATCCAGCAAGCCCGGACGCGCCAGGGTGACGCTTTTGAAGCCGGTGGTGAGTACAGCGTGTTCGGCTTCGCCTTTGGTGCGCAAATATAGGCCACGGGCTTTTGGGTGGGCCATGGTCGACGAGTTGAGCACAAAACACGGGGTACCCGCTTGGTGGGCCAGTTTGGCCACCGTGGCCACCAAATGCAAATCAACCGCGCGAAACGCCTCTGCCGTTTTGGCCTGTTTGATGGTGGTTCCCAGTGTGCACACCACGGCATCGGCCTTCCACCATTCGGCTTGTTCGGGCAGTTGGG
>DASUEF010000202.1:0-1459 GCA_036275215.1 Limnobacter sp.
TTTGTTTTGGAACCCACGCAGCAACACCCAGCTTCGAGTATGTGGCATTGCAGCGCCGCAGACCAGTGAATTGATTGTGAACAGTCTTTGGGCGCGTATCCCCGAATATGCCCGAAAAGACTACGCCACCCTGAGCGCCCCGGGTGACGTGCTATCAGGAGGAACTCTGGTCTATGACTTCGATACGGCACGTGCCAACTTTGTGGTGTTGAACGTGAAAGTTTTGAGTTTGGAACTGCTGGAATTGAAACGGGAAGGGCATTTACGAATTGGTTTCGATCTTGACTCGGATGGTCGCTGGTTGGCACGTGGCTTAGTGCCCTGAAATGCTATGCTTCCAACACCCGAATAAACAGGAAAAGTAGATTGTGAATATTGTACCTACCCCCGTAACAGCTGCCTTGGCCGGCGTTTTTTCGGCCATTTTCTGGCCCATGTTGTGGAACAAGTTCGGTGGAGCAGGAGCCGCGGGCAGTATAGAGCTGATTGTGGGCACTTTGCTGATTATTGCCCTGCCGGCGCATGCTTTTGTTGTGGGCTTTGGGCGCAGCCTGAGCGCCAGGGCTGTAGACAAACCGATGATTGAACGTGCAGGCATGTGGTTGCTCGCGGCAATCGTGACTGCATTGCTGGGTGGTTGGCTGGATTGAGAATCTGCCGGGCTATGTCAAGCAACACCGGTAATTGCAACTCTCATTTGCTATGCTGAAGCATTCATGTTTTTCGAACGAGCAGCAAGCGAAGCGAGGTCATAGCAATGAGCGACACGAAATACACACCACCCAAGGTTTGGGTTTGGGACAAGGAAAGCGGCGGCAAGTTTGCCAATATCAATCGCCCGATTGCCGGTGCTACGCACAACAAAGAATTGCCAGTTGGCGAGCATCCCTTGCAGCTTTATTCACTGGCCACGCCCAATGGCGTGAAGGTCACTGTGATGCTGGAAGAATTGCTGGCTCTTGGCCACACAGGTGCTGAATACGACGCCTGGTTGATCAATATTTCCAACGGCGACCAGTTCAGCAGTGGCTTCGTGGAAGTGAACCCCAACAGCAAAATTCCTGCGCTGCTGGACCGCAGCACCAACCCCGCCACGCGAGTATTTGAGTCGGGCTCCATTCTTTTGTACCTTGCCGAGAAGTTCAAGGCATTCTTGCCCACCGACCCAGCCAAACGGACAGAAACCTTGTCGTGGCTGTTCTGGCAAATGGGCAGTGCGCCCATGCTGGGTGGTGGTTTTGGGCACTTTTACGCCTATGCACCCGAGAAGTACGAATACCCGATTAACCGGTATGCCATGGAAGTGAAACGCCAGCTTGATGTGCTGGATCGTCAGCTGGCCGACCACGAGTACATTTCTGGCAGCGAATACACGATTGCGGACATGGCGATTTGGCCTTGGTACGGTGCATTGGTCACCAACAAGGTGTACGAGGCGGCCGAGTTTCTGGAGGCCCAC
>DASUEF010000203.1:0-1579 GCA_036275215.1 Limnobacter sp.
TGAAGGTGAGGATTATGAGGTGGACATGTTCTACGAAAACCACTCGGTGTATCGCGGTGAAGACAACACTGGCGAATCGGTGGGCATGGCCAAATTCAGAAATACACTTATTGCGGAAGGTGAAAAGACAGGCAAGAACGGATGGCGTTACAACGGCACGTTCCGTGGTACCTACGATGGTGTGTATGACCTGAATAAAGACCAGTTTGGCAAATCGGCGGGTGGCCCGATTCAGCTGCAAAGTTCGATCGGCCCTGGTGGCAGCGTGCCCCACGGAGGTGGTGTGCCTTTGTTCAATGGCGCAACGTATCCCAATAGCCCCAACGAAGGTTTCCGCGTGCTGGGCGATCGTTGGCATGGACAAAACGGTGGTGTGGCCTTTGGTGTGCCGGTGCGTCCATGCGACTACGATTCACGTGGTTGCGTCGACTTTGGTGGGTACGGTGATTTGACGTTGAACGAGTTGCGTCACCCGGAGTTCAACAGCCGCCTCGACTTCATTCGTGAAGCGTATGCAACCAATAGCTTTGCATTGAAAGATGGAACGGATCTTTTTGTTCGCGTGGGTAAGCAGCAGGTTGTGTGGGGACGCACCGATTTGTTCCGTGTTCTTGACGTGATCAATCCAGTTGATTTTTCCCGCAACAATATTTACGACGAACTGGAAGATATTCGCATCCCCATGTGGATAGCGCAGGCGGAATGGCGCCTTGGGCCTTCGGAAACCATGCAGGATCGCAACTTGCAGGTGGTTTGGAACTTCGATAAGTTTCGCCCCAATAATCTGGGTCAGTGCGGTCAACCCAACGTTATTTTGGATGCGGGCTGCCTGTTTCGCGGTTTGAAAAACCTGTGGGACAACGGTGGTACTGTAGCCAACTTTTTGCCCGATGCTGGGGGTATGCAGACCATTGCTGCCAACTTTGGCCCTGGTCAAATTGGCATTCGAAATGTGCATTTGCCCGACTGGAAACTGGACAACACCCAACTGGGTATCAAGTACGAAGGCATCACTGCCAACGGCACAGGCTTTTCTCTGAATGCACTGACTTATCGTTCGCAGTTGCCATCGTTGCGCGGCATTACCAGTGGCGCTGTGAACGTGGGCACAGGCGCACCACAGGGGCCAGACAACACACACCTGATCGCATTTGATTTCGTGTATCCACGTGTGAACCTGGTGGGTGGATCACTCGACTTCCAGATTGAAGCTGCTGCAGCTGCTGTGCGCGTAGAGGCCGCATTAACCGAAGGTGAAGAGTTTGCCAACACGCTGCAGCCGCAGTTGTACTCTGAGAACAATGTGTTTCGTGCAGTGGTCGGTGTAGACCGCCCAACCTTTATCGACTGGATCAACCCACGAATTGCCACACTCATTTCTGGTCAGCTGTTTGTTCAGCATATTTTTGACCATGAAGTAGAGCAACGCCCGCTTGGTATTGCAGGAATGCCTGATTGGGAAACCAATGCAATTGGTACTTTGCTGGTGAAAGGTTTCTTGCAGAACGGCCGTGTCAGCCCAACGCTGATCATGGCACACGACTTCAAGGCAGAAGCTACCGCAATTGCGCCATCGGTT
>DASUEF010000204.1:0-1922 GCA_036275215.1 Limnobacter sp.
CGGTTGTAAAAGCATGGCATTGCTCCCGATTTTGCGTTATCCGGATCCGCGATTGAAAACGGTTGCTACCCCGGTCACCCGGTTTGATGATGCGCTTGTCAAGCTCACCCAAGACATGGCTGAGACCATGTACGATGCGCCTGGCGTGGGCCTGGCTGCCACCCAAGTGAACGTGCACAAGCGTGTGATTGTGATTGATGTGACCGAAGACCGCAGCGGTTTGACCGTGTTCATCAATCCCGAGATTGTGGATCAGAGCCAGGCATGCAAGGTGTACGAAGAAGGTTGCCTCTCCGTGCCTGGCATTTACGAGAAAGTGGAACGCCCTGACACCGTGCGTGTGAAAGCGCAAAACGTGAAAGGCGAGTGGTTTGAAATAGACTGTGACGAGTTGCTCGCGGTGTGCATTCAGCACGAAATTGACCACCTCAATGGCAAGGTGTTTGTGGAGTATCTCTCCCAGCTCAAACAAACCCGCATCAAGACCAAACTCAAAAAACAGGAGAAACAGACCGCCTGAGGCCACGGCCTCGGCACTGTCCACCTGACCTGCCCATGACACACACACTTCAAGTGGGATTTGCCGGCACGCCCGAGTTTGCCCGGGTGGCCCTGCAAGCCCTATTGAGCGCCGGCTATGTTGTTCCCTTGGTGCTCACCCAACCAGACCGCCCCGCAGGCCGCGGCATGAAGCTGACTGCCTCCCCGGTGAAACAACTGGCGGTGGCCCACAACATTCCGGTGTTGCAGCCCCACAGTTTGCGCAAAGGGGAAGAGGCCGAACAGGCACTACACCAGCTGAAAACAGCGGCCAATGGTCAACCACTGGATGTGTTGGTGGTGGCGGCCTATGGTTTGATTTTGCCGCAGAGTGTGCTGGATGCGCCCCGTTTGGGTTGCCTGAACATTCATGGCAGCTTGTTGCCGCGTTGGCGCGGCGCAGCGCCCATTCAGCGAGCCATTGAGGCTGGCGACAGCCAAACTGGCGTGTGCATCATGCAAATGGAAGCGGGCCTGGACACCGGCCCCGTGCGCCTGGAACGCACCTTGCCAATAGATGTTGATGACACAGCCAGCACCCTGCACGACAAATTGGCCAGCCTGGGCGCGCAAGCCTTGCTGGAGGCCTTGCTGGGCTTGGCTGCTTGTACATTGCCCATGCAGACTCAAGCCGCAGAGGGCGTGACCTACGCCGAAAAAATCAGCAAGGCCGAGGGCAACATCGACTGGAGTGCCAGCGCACAGGTGTTGCAGCGCAGGCTGCGGGCGTTTGATCCTTTTCCCGGTGCAAGCACGCAATGGCAAGGCCAGCCTGTAAAATGCTTCAACCCCCAGGTTTTGAACGCCCATGCGCGAATCGGTGCACCCGGTGAAGTGCTTGCTGTGGCACCCGCCGGGGTGGATGTGCAATGTGGCCAAGGCGTGTTGCGGCTTTTAACCCTGCAGCGTGCAGGCGCCAAGCGCACAGCAGCCCAGGAAGCCGCCGTGGCTCTGGGCTTGCAAGCAGGCGCTCGCTTGGGTGTTTAACGCATGAGGAACAACACGTCGGGCTTGACGCCCAACAAAAGGGAAACACCATGTTCAACTGGATAAAAACTTTCATGTTGATGGCCGCCATCACCGCGTTGTTTGTGGTGTTGGGTGGCATGATGGGCGGGCGCGGCGGCATGCTGATGGCCCTGGGCTTTGCTTTGCTGATGAATGTGGGTGCGTATTGGTTTTCCGACCAGATGGTGCTGCGCATGTACAACGCCAAGGCGGTGGACGCCAGCAATGCCCCAGAGTTTTACAACATGGTGGCAGAACTTGCGCAGCGCGCCCAATTGCCCATGCCCCGCGTGTACCTCATCAACGACCCCGCACCCAATGCGTTTGCCACAGGCCGTGACCCAGAACACGCCGCAGTGGCGGCCACCACGGGC
>DASUEF010000205.1:0-20101 GCA_036275215.1 Limnobacter sp.
AGACTTTCATGTTGTATTCCTTGCGATTGAAAGGGTTGTTCGGTTGGCCAGAGGTGTTTACAGACGCAGAATGCGCTCGCCGCGACCAATGCCAGAACTGCCCGTGCGGACAGTTTCCAGAATGGCGGTGCGGTCGATGGCTTCCAGGAATGCATCCAGCTTGGATTGGTTGCCCGTCAGTTCGATGGTGTAGCTTTTCTCGGTCACATCAATGATGCGGCCTCGGAAAATATCAGCGGTGCGCTTGATCTCTTCCCGCTCTTTGCCAACTGCCCGCAATTTTACCAGCATCAGCTCGCGTTCAATATGCGGACCATCACTGAGGTCCACCACTTTCACCACCTCAATGAGGCGGTTCAAGTGTTTGGTGATTTGCTCAATGATGTCGTCGGAGCCCACTGTCACAATGGTCATGCGTGACAGGGTGGGGTCTTCCGTGGGGGCCACGGTGAGGGTTTCAATGTTGTAACCGCGGGCGGAAAAGAGCCCCACCACGCGAGACAGGGCACCCGGTGCGTTCTCCAGGAGAACGGAAATAATGTGTTTCATATTTGCGATCTCCTATTTACAGTTCTTCAGAACCCAACAACATTTCAGTCAGGCCCTTGCCAGCTTTCACCATGGGCCACACGTTCTCGGTGCGGTCGGTGATGAAATCCAAGAACACCAGGCGATCTTTGTACTTGCCAAAGGCTTCACGCAAGGCTGGCTCTACATCGCCGGGCTTGGTGATTTGCATACCCACATGACCATAGGCCTCGCAGAGCTTTACAAAATCTGGCAGCGCATCCATATAACTTTCGGAATACCGTGACCCATAATCCAGTTGCTGCCACTGGCGAACCATGCCCAGGTAGCGGTTGTTCAAGTTCACGATTTTCGGCGTGAAATGGTATTGGAAGCAGGTGGAAAGCTCCTGAATATTCATCTGGATGGAGGCTTCGCCGGTGATACAGGCAACCAGTGCATCCGGGTTGGCCATCTGGACACCCATGGCATAGGGCAAACCAACGCCCATGGTGCCTAAGCCACCGGAGTTGATCCAGCGACGGGGTTTGTCGAATTTGTAGTATTGGGCAGCCCACATTTGGTGTTGCCCCACGTCGGAGGTGATGAAGGCATCGCCGCCGGTGACTTCCCACAGCTTTTCGACCACAAATTGAGGTTTGATGAGCTCATCGGATTTGGCATAGTCCAAGCATTTCCGGCTGCGCCACTTCTCGACCTGCTCCCACCAGGCCTGCAGTTTGCCCTGGTTGAGGCGTTGACCGCTTTCGTCCAACAACTGAAGCAGGTCAACCAGCACGTCTTTGATGTTGCCCACAATGGGCACATCCACCTTCACACGCTTGGAGATGGAGGATGGATCAATGTCGATGTGGATGATTTTGCGGGGGATGGAGGCAAAATCTTTGGGGTTGCCAATCACTCGGTCATCAAAACGCGCTCCGATTGCAATCAGTACGTCGCAGTTTTGCATGGCCAGGTTGGCTTCGTAGGTACCGTGCATCCCAGGCATGCCAACAAATTTTTTGTCAGTCGCTTTGAATGCCCCCAGCCCCATGAGGGTATTGGTGATGGGTGCGCCCATCCATTCCACCAAACGGTGCAACTCAGCTGAGGCGTCACCCAAAATCACGCCGCCGCCAGTGTAGATCATGGGGCGCTCGGCCTCGAGGATCATTTGCACGGCTTTCTTGATTTGCCCCTGATGGCCTTTGACCACAGGGTTATACGAGCGCAGCTTGACTGGTTCGCTGTAATCGAACGTGGTTTTATGGATCGTGATGTCTTTGGGGATGTCCACCAACACAGGACCAGGGCGACCCGTGCGGGCAATGTAAAATGCCTCTTTCATGGTGCGGGCCAGGTCTTTTACATCCTTGACCAAAAAGTTGTGCTTGACGCAGGGGCGTGTAATGCCCACGGTGTCGCATTCCTGGAAGGCATCTTGACCGATCGCGTGCGTGGGCACTTGGCCAGAGATGATCACCATGGGGATGGAGTCCATGTAAGCGGTGGCAATGCCGGTGACGGCATTGGTGAGGCCGGGCCCGGATGTGACCAGGCAAACGCCGACTTTGTCGCTTGAACGGGAGTATGCGTCGGCGGCATGCACGGCAGCCTGCTCATGACGCACTAGAATGTGCTCAAAACCATCTTGCTTGAAAATGGCATCGTAGATGTACAGCACGGCACCACCTGGGTAGCCAAATACGTGCTTAACACCCTCTTCTTCTAAACATTTGACAACGATTTCCGCGCCGGTATATTCCATTTTAAAAATCCTGACAAAATCCACGGGACATTGGTCGGATGCCGTCCTAGATCGCATTGCCGTGGGGCTCAGGCTTTTTTGAGATGAACAACCTTGTGGGTGTGGACATGTCACAAAGCGCTGGCGATCGCGACTCGATTGTGTCGAGCAGGTTGGCCATGGGCTTCTGAAACACGGTTTCAGAGCCCTAGCGCGTCTTTCGTCAAAACAACAAGGGTATGTTGGCCGACTAGAGACAAAATATAGGGTAAGACCGCGAGGATATTACTTAAGCGTGGCTTGGTCAAGAAAAAACCGCCTGGCTTTGCTATGATGGCGGTTTGTTGAATTCCGGCAACGCCTTTCTCCTCTAACCAGCACCTCCACACCTACATCATGGCCAGCACGCGAGAATTAGAGGAGTTTCTGAAGGAGGTGTCGCCCAGGGCCTTCAGGCAAGCGCTGTTCGCCGTGAAAAACGAAGAAACAGCCTTGGATTTGGTGCAAGACAGCATGATGAAGCTGTCTGACAAATACGGCGACAAGCCAAAAGAAGAGCTGCCCATGCTCTTTACGCGAATTCTGCAGAACACCATTCTAGATTTTCATCGCCGCCAAAAGGTGCGCAACACCTGGACCACCCTCTTTTCCAGCTTCCAGAAAAAAGACGAAGAAGAATACGATGTCCTGGAAAACCTGCTTTCGCAGGATGAAAACCTGAACGCCAGTGCGCAGGATGAATTGGAACAGTCACAGAACATGGCAGCGATTCAGGAAGCCATTGAAAATTTACCGGAACGTCAACGCCAGGCCTTCATCTTGCGTTATTGGGAAGAGATGGATTTGGCAGAGACGGCAGAGATTATGGGATGCTCGGAAGGCAGCGTCAAAACGCATTGCTCCCGCGCAACCAAGGCATTGGCAAACGTATTGAGGCAACAGGGGTTTAAGGTATGAACGACGATCGTCTAACGGCAATTGTTGTAAAAAGGCTACTTGATGAGTCGGTGGAGAATATTTCCCCGGACATCCAGGCCCGCCTGAACCTGGCTGTTTCCAAGGCCGTACAGTTGCATGCCCAAAAACACGCCACCAAACAGACCCCAAAAACCAAGGCCGCGTCGGGCGCAACGCCGCTGGGCTTGATTGAGCAATTCATGAACTGGTTTAACCGCCCAGCCTTGTCCATGGCGGTGAGCGCATGTTTTGTGGGTGCAGCCGCATTGGGTGTGGCGCAGTTTGGCCTTGAGGACATTGATGCCAAGGTGTCGGCCATGGCAGACCTGGATGCAGCCATCTTGTCGGATGACCTGCCCCCCGATGCCTACCTGGACTCCGGGTTTATTAACTACACCCGTGAATTGCAAAATAAAAACCAGGTGCCCGCCGAAGAGAACATCGACCAGTGGCTGGATGCATTGCCTGACGCAACCACTTCAATTTGAGGGATGGCACCATGATTGCTCGGCTCTATTCCGGATTAATAAGCCTTGGAATGCTGTTTGTTCTTGGCGTGCAAACCAGCCATGCGTGGGCAGACACACCTTGGCGAGCGCTGACCCCCAAGCAGCAAGAGTTGCTGGCCCCCCTGGAAGATGACTGGGACGAGATGAGCGATGTGCAGCAAAAGCGGTGGTTGAAAGTTGGACGAAAATACGAGTCTGAGCCGGAAGATAAGCAAGCCATCATGCGTGAACGCGTTGAAAGCTGGGCGGGCTTAAGTCCCCGCGAAAAAGCTGCCGCCCGGGAGAACTACAAAGCCTTGCAAGAAAAACGGCAGGGTGAGCGCAACTCCAGTTGGAACAGCTACCAGTCGCTGGACCCGAAGCAGCGAGACGAGTTCAAAGCCAAAGGGCCCAAACCCCCAAAAAATTGAGCCATGGCGTTATAGAATGACGCCCATGGAAAGAATCATGCACAACGGGCTGGTGAGCCCAAGCCGCAAGCGCCGCCTGGCCTGCATGCTCTACGAGAGCATGTTGCTTTTTGGTGTGTTATTTATTGCAGGCTACATATTTGACACCCTCACCCAAAGTAAACATGCGCTGTATTTGCGCAATGAGCGCCAATGGTGGCTATTTTTTGTGCTGGGTATTTATTTTGTGTGGTTCTGGCGGCATGGTGGCCAAACGCTGGCCATGAAAACCTGGCATATCCGGATTGTGAATGAACAGGGCCACAAGGCGAATTGGTTTCAACTGGTGTTGCGTTACCTGCTGTGCTGGTTGTTCACCCTCACGGGCATGGGTTTTATTTATTCGTTTTTCGACAAAAACGGTCAATTTCCACAGGACCGCCTGGCAAAAACGTTGTTGGTATCCACCAAGCCCAAAGCTCGGGGTGTCGAGGAAGTGATGCGCGGTTAAACCAACTGCGCCAGAGCCTCTGTGAGCCGCTGCCACTGCGCCTCATCCCTGGGCAAACCGCATCGCATAATGGGTTCATCGCCTGGATACAAACGAACCAGCACCCCAAGTTTCTCGAGTTGATCTGCCCAAGCCTCGTTGTTGGGGTGCACAAAACTAATGAAATAGCCTCCAGAGTGCCATGTGGTGCTGCCCCAAGCGGTACAGCTTGACCACAGCGCGCCCAAACGAATTAAATCCGAGCGCAAACTTTCTGCCTGCTGCAGGCGCCATTGCTTGGCAGCAAAATACTGCAATGCCAACCACCATTGCGGTGAAGACACTGCCTGTGTACCAACCTCGTTGAGCAAGGCTGTACATACCGACTGGGGAGCACATACAAAGGCCAGGTTTGCCCCGGCCAAACCGCTAAACGGGGCAACTGCACGCAGCACAATGGCGGGGCAATCTTTGATGATGGGGGTGTAGGATGCCTCTCCGGTCCAATCCAAATAAGCTTCATCCAAAATGAGCCACCCGCCCTGCTCTCTGAGGCGTTTTGCCAAAGGCTGGATCTGCTCAATGCTGATCATTTGGCAAGTTGGGTTGACAGGCCGCCCCAACACAACCACGTCACACTCCGGAATTTCACCCTCCAGAATAAGCTCAACAGGCCAATCCAGTACAACGTGATTTGCTCGCCGGAAGCGCTTGTCCCACTGGTCGAAGCTCGGCTCTGCCAGCACAATGCGCATGCTGCCATACCAGGTTTGAAAAAGACGTGCCAAGGCAGAAATACCGCTCTCGATTCCAGTGACCGGCAGGACTGCTTCACATTCAAAAAAGCGGCGCGCCGCCATGTGAAAACTGGAACGAAGGAGATCGGGCATCTGCCATACTTCGGCCGGCATATCGGCCAAGGGCATGGCCCGCGGTGCCACCGAGCCAGATAGATCTAACTTGGCTGGGTTGGCCACGCGCGTGTCAATAAACATTGGTTGTTTCCAGATGAACCGGAAATCCCCACAGGCGTTCGACATGGGCCAGGGTTTTTTCGGACTCATCGTCATTCAACGGCCTGCCCCTGCGACTCATGTGGGTGAGCGTGAGGGAGCGGTCTGTCATCCGCGCATACGAGGTCACCTGAATGTCGGGCACCATGTTTTCTCGAGCGTATTGGTTTGCAAGCAAAGTCCGTATGCGTTTGTATCCCTCATCGTTGTGGATACAGTCAATAAACATTGCGTCTTCTTCTTTGTGATCCGCAATCGCAAACAGCCGGAAATCACGAATCACCTTGGGAGACATGAACTGCCGAATAAACGACTCATCCTTGAAATTGCGCATCGCAAAATCGATGGCCTTGAGCCAGTTGCCGGAGCCGGCTAGATCGGGGAACCACCGTCGATCTTCTTCAGTGGGCTGCTCGCACATGCGACGAATATCGTTGTAAATCGCAAACCCCAATGCGTACGGATTGAGCGCTCTAAAACGCCCATCCCGCGCATCGGGCTGAAACACCACATTGGTGTGCGACGTTAAAAACTCCAGCATGAATCCATCTGACACAAGCTTTTGCTCGTACAGCGTGTTGAGCAAGGTGTAATGCCAAAAGCTGGCCCAGCCCTCGTTCATCACCTTGGTTTGGCCCTGGGGATAAAAATACTGAGACATCTTCCGAACAATCCGCACCAGCTCGCGTTCCCAGTCGCGCAGCTTGGGCGCTTCTTTTTCGATGAAGTACAGAAGGTTCTCGACGGGCTCGCGCGGATAGTTGTCTTGCTTGCGTTCGATTTGTGCAGCTTCTACCGGGGACACCTTGGCCATGATCTCATCGTACTGGCGACGCTTTTCTTCGGCCAGGTCGTCGCGCCGTGCCCGCACCGAAGCCTCGGATTCATAGCGCCGTTTATACCTATCTACGCCAAAATGCTGGATGGCATGCGCTGCGTCCAGGATTTCTTCAACCGCGTCAAAGCCATATTTTTCTTCACACTCCATGACGTACTTTTTGGCGAAAACCAAGTAGTCGATAATGGCATCGGCCTGGGTCCATTGCCGAAACAGGTAATTGCCCTTGAAAAACGAGTTATGCCCATAGCAGGCGTGTGCAATCACCAAGGTTTGCATGGTCATGGTGTTCTCTTCCATGAGGTAAGAGATACAGGGATTGGAATTGATGACCACTTCGTAAGCGAGGTTTTGCTGACCAGTCTCATACAGGTGCTCATTGACCGAAAACGATTTGCCAAAGCTCCAGTGCGGGTACATCACCGGCATCGCACCGCTGGAATAAGCATCTAACATTTGCTCGGCGCTGATCACTTCGATCTGATTGGGAAAAGTGTCCAGCTTGTAGGTGTTGGCTGCGATGTCGTGCAGCTGAGTGTCAATTTCACGCAGCAGATCAAAGGTCCATTCATTGCCGTGTGCATCCAGTTGTTTGCCCATGTGCATTGCCCCTAGCGCCCAAAGGCGACTTCTTTTTTCTCGAACAGGCCCCGGAAGACCGGGTAAATATCGCGGCGGTTGAACAGTTTGCGCATGGCAAAATGATTCTCATGGCTGTCTTCCAAGCGCTCAAAACTCTCCCAGAGGTCGGACGCACGAGCCATGCCAAACATGGGGGTGGGCATGGTCTCCACGTAGGCGTAGTAACGCACATGCGGCATGATTTTGGAAGAGAGATACTCCGCGCTGGCCCGGGCATCGCGCGACGTGGCGTCACCATCCGAGGCTTGGGCCACATATACATTCCAGGCGCTACCAGGGAATCGGGTTTCGATGATGTGATGCATCAACTCCATGGCGGGCATGATCTCGGTGCCACCGCTCTTCTTGCCATAGAAAAAATCTTCCTCGCTCACTTCTTCAGCTTCGTCGGTGTGCCGAATAAACACGAGCTTGACCTCTTCATACTTGCGGGTCAGGAACAGGTACAGCAAGGTGTAAAAACGTTTGGCAAGGTCTTTCTTGGCTTCATCCATGGAGGCGGACACATCCATGAGGCAAAACATCACCGCATTGGTGGAAGGCTCTGGGTAGACCACGCGGTGCCGATAGCGCAAATCCACTTCATCTAAGAAAGGCACAGCAGATTTTTTGTGATCCTCGTCCAACAAATCCAATTGGCCCGGCTTTTGCTCTTCGTCGTCTTCGTCGTCTTCTTTGGGCTCCAGGGCCACACGGCGCATGAGTGAGGCCTTCATGGTGCGCATCACCGACAAGGACGTCGGTGCACCGGAACGTGAATAACCTGCATTGCGGCTTTTCATCCGCTTGACGGAAGATATCTCGCGTTTGAGTAGTTCGGGCAATTCAAGATCGTCAAAGTACAAGTTGAGAAATTCTTCGCGGGAGAGCACGAATGTGAACGCGTCGTCACCCTCGCCCTTGCCCGGCTTGCCACCACCCCCCTGCCCATCACCCCCACTGGGTCTGGGAATGCGATCGCCCGGTACAAAATCCTTGTTGCCAGGCACCACGATTTCTCGATCACCCCCCTGACCAAATACAAAGGTGGGCTCCGACACCTCCCGGGTAGGAATGCGTACTTTGACACGCCCATCCTGGCTGATGTCGGAGATGGAGGATTCTCCCGCCACATCGGACACAGCCTTTTTGAGCTGTGACTTGTAACGGCGAATGAATCTCTCCCGGTTGGGCAAACTGCGGTTTTTGCCGTTCAGCCTGCGATCAATGATGGTTGAATCGCCCATGAACCACTCCTTCTGCACACCAGCTTTATGCCGGGCGCACGCCCATTACGACGCCTTTTTCACACGCAAGTGCCACTCGACCAGCAGTCGAACCTGCTTCTCGGTGTAGCCCTTGGAAACCATGCGCGCCACAAAGTTGTCGTGTTTGTCCTGATTCTCCCGAGAGCCTTTGGCATCAAACGAGATCACTGGCAACAAGTCCTCGGTCTTGCTGAACATGCTGCGCTCAATCACCTCACGCAACTTCTCGTAGCTCGTCCATGAAGGCATGGTGCCCGCATTGCTGGCCTGAGCCCTCAACACAAAGTTGACCACCTCGTTGCGGAAGTCTTTGGGGTTGGCAATGCCAGCCGGTTTCTCGATTCGGTTCAGCTCCTCGTTCAAAGAGTCGCGATCAAAAATCTGCCCGGTTGCAGGATCTCGAAACTCCTCATTCTGGATCCACTTGTCAGCAAACTGGATGTAGCGCTCGAACAGGTTTTGGCCGTATTCGCTGTAGCTCTCCAAGTAGGCTGTTTGAATTTCTTTGGCCACAAACTCGGCGTACTTGGGCGTGAGGTAGCTTTTCACAAAATCCAAGTATTTTCTGGTTTGCTCCTCAGGCAGGTTGTCCTTGATCACCTGCTGCTCCAGCACATACAACAGGTGCACGGGGTTGGCTGCCACCTCCTGATGATCGAAGTTGAATACCTTGGAAAGCACCTTGTACGCCCAGCGCGTGGACGAGCCTTGCATTCCCTCGTCTGGCCCAGACTGGTCGCGGTACTCCTGGATAGGCTTGGCGTGTGGATCTACGTCCTTGAGGTTTTCACCGTCGTACACACGCATTTTGCTGTACAAGTTACTGTTGGCTGGCTCTTTCAAACGTGTCAGCACGCTGAACTGCGCCATCATGTTGAGTGTGCCTGGCGCACATGGTGCTTTTTTAAGCGACGAGTGTTCCAGCAGCTTCTCGTAGATCTTGACCTCTTCTGACACACGCAAGCAGTAAGGCACCTTGACGATGTAGACGCGGTCCAAAAAGGCTTCGTTGGTTTTGTTATTGCGGAATTGCTGCCACTCGGACTCGTTGCTGTGGGCCAGGATAATGCCGTCAAACGGAATCGAGCCAAAGCCCTCGGTGCCTTTGAAGTTGCGTTCCTGCGTGGCCGTGAGCAAAGGATGCAACATCTTGATCGGGGCCTTGAACATTTCAACAAATTCGAGCAAACCTTGGTTGGCCAGGCACAGGCCGCCACTGAAACTGTAGGCGTCCGGGTCGTCTTGGCTGTACTGGTTAAGCCGGCGAATGTCCACTTTGCCCACCAAGGCTGAGATGTCCTGGTTGTTTTCGTCACCAGGTTCAGTTTTGGCGATGGCCACTTGATTCAGTGTGGAGGGCATGAGCCGCACCACGCGGAACTTGCGCAAATCACCACCAAATTCAGCCAACCGTTTGGTAGCCCAGGGGCTGGCAATGCCGGTGAGATAGCGACGGGGGATTCCGTATTTGTCTTCCAGTGAGGCGCCAAATTGGGTTGGCTCAAACAATCCCAGTGGAGACTCATTCACTGGTGATCCCTTGAGCGCGTAAATGGGCATTTGCTCCATGAGCGCCTTCAGCCGTTCTGCCAGCGAAGATTTGGCACTGCCCACGGGCCCAAGCAGGTACAACACCTGCTTGCGCTCTTCCAGACCCTGCGCTGCGTGCCGGAAGTAAGCCACGATATTCTCGATGACCTCCTCCATGCCATAAAACTCTTTGAATGATGGGTAGCGCCGCACCACACGGTTGGCAAAAATACGAGACAGACGGGCATCATGCCGTGTGTTGACGACCTCGGGTTCACCAATTGCATGCAGCATGCGCTCTGCTGCACTGGCGTATGTGAGAGGGTCTTTTTTGCAAAGCTCGAGATACTCCTCCAGGCTCATCTCGGTTTGCTGCAAGGCTGAGAATCGAGACTGAAACTGACCAAAAATATCAGACTCGGTGGAATTTGAATCACGCTTATCTAGCTCTGTGTTCATGATGTCCTCCTGCACAACGCTTTTCGCCCAAACCCTCTGGGTGCAACTCTATTTCGCGCCCAAAGCGTTTAATTTCATCTGCTGAACAAGTTGCAATAAACAGGCCAACTCTACAATTTCAAACCTGCGCTGTTTTGGTGCTTGCAACTCCATCCAGCTAACCCTCTAAGTGTTGACTATCTCCTTGTTTCACTCCGCCTCATATCCCTGAAGCGGGTGCAGTCTCTCGTTTAGTTAGACGCCAAACCGCCCCGGAAATTTCAGGATTCTGCGCAATTTCTTCAGTGAACTCCAACACATTCATCACCGCACCTTTCTTGGCCAGCAGGGCGGGCATATCATCCAGTCGGTACTGCTTGCGCAGCAGCTCATACATGGGTTTGTCGATGGCAATCGAATCCCCTTTCTGGATGTGTCCAGCAATCGCCCGAATCAATTCTTTTTGTGTGTCAATTTCAGACAACTTGTTGAACTCCAGCACAAAACCATGTTTGCGCAACCACTGCACAAAGCCCGTGTTTTTAAGTCGACCAGAAAGCACCGCCGTAAATGGCATGGGAAGACTGGCCATTCGCTGAAGATAATTGTCATGAAGCAATGTTGGAAATACGAGCAAGCTACCGCCAGGCGCTCCGAGATGGTCGATGTTCTGAAGTTGTGGCAAGCGGCGTGTGCTTACTTTGAACAACAAACGAGAACGCAACACCACATAAGGTTGCTTGAAGATCCAAAGCAGTAGCACCACCAAATTAAGTGCCGTTACACCAGAAAAAACCCACACCACAGCGCCTTTGGCGGCCAACAAAATGGCAATGGCGAACCCAGCGGACACCACCATGAAAAAAGAGTTGATGATGTTGTTGGCCGATACGACGCGCGAACGGCTCTCGCGGGGCGCAAATGCCTGCATGGTGGCGTACAGGGGCACACTGTATAAACCCACGCCCATGCTGATGAGAATAAACAACCCCAGGATGAAGAGGTTTTGTGGTTCGCTAAAAAATGCCAGCACAGTGAGCTGACTGCTGCTAGCGCTGTATTGCACCAGCACGAGATGGAGCAGTGCACCAACCACAATCATGATGAGCAAACCCCACAGAGTGAGTCCCATTTCGATTCGCTTGTTGGACCACCGCTCACACAAAAATGCCCCGCCCCCCAAACCAACCGTGAAGGCAAACAACAAAACCGTTGCCACACCCGGGCTCGCGTTTAGCAGAGTCTTGGTCAGCAACGGGAACTGGGTGAGGTAGGTGGCCCCAACAAACCACAACCATGAAATGCCCAACAAGGCGGGCCAAACTCGCGGCAAAGCCACGGCAAAACGGACGTTGTGCCAGGTCTCTGAGAATACATTCCAGTTCACTTTAAGGTCGGGCAATAGGGACGGCGTGAGCGGCATCCGCAAACTTTGCCAAACTCCGAGCAAAGCAACCACCAATGCAAAGCCACACACCATGTAAACAACCGCCTGCCCTGTTTCAGAGCTCATCAGGCTACCCGCAGCAATCGTGCCCAGCAAAATCGCCAAAAATGTACCAGATTGAACCATGGCGTTGGCCATGACCAATTCATGAGGCTTCATATGCTCTGGCAAATAGGCGTACTTGGCTGGCCCAAAAAAAGCAGACTGGGTGCCTAGCAAAAACACACCGGCCACCAGCAATTCGACAGAATTGAACACAAAGCCAAAGGTGGTGAATATTACGATGACAGGCTCTAGCCATTTGGCTAGGCGCATCACGCGGGTTTTGTCATGCTTGTCAGCCAGTTGACCACTGGTGGCAGAAAAAATAACGAAGGGGAGGATAAACAAACCAGCGATGAGATTCACCAGCAAACCTGCAGACCAGTCACCACGCAAAGCGTCGTTGTAGGTAACAGCGAGCGTGACCGCGAACTTCAAAAGGTTGTCGTTGAACGCACCCAGGAACTGCGTCCAGAAAAATGCACCGAAGCGTGAATCGCGTATCAGAGGAATCGCCATGCATTCAGCATAGCTCAAAATGTAAAACGCCAGTAACAAAAAAGCCCCGACACGTCGGGGCTTTTTGCGCTGTTTTTGCTACAACAAAACTACCAACAAAAACTTGTCTTTAAAATCAAGCGGCTGCCTTGTACTCGGTGACCGGCTTGGCCTCGATGATCTCGTCGGGGATTTGCCCGTTGGTTCGCAAGTAGTCTTTGCTGAAGTCATCGGTCAAGATGGCGTCAAAGCGGATGGGCTCGTATTCACGAATACCTTGAGCCAAATCTGGGCTAATCAAGTTCTTGGCCACAGCATCTTTTAATTGCTCCTCCAGGTTGGTGCCAAGCACCTTGCCAGACGACACAGCCTTCAAGAAGTTGCTGTACCCGGGCTCAATGGACATGAGCTTGTTGGCAGCCTCCAGAATACGGCCTGTTGGGTCAGTAGAACCCTCGCCCACAAACACCTTGTCAAGCAAGCGCTCGGCAAACACATTGCGCTCCATCAACATATCGGCCACTTTGGCGTTGAGGTTGTCGCTTGGGCCACGGGTCTTGCCCAGACCAAATGGGAAGGCAACAAAATTCAACAAGCCCCCAATCGCTTTCACGGGGAAGTTGCGGTTGAACTCCACAAAGGCTTTGTCGATTTCGGCCAATGAATCTTCAATCGCCCACTGGGCATGTGCCAGTTCGTCCTTGTTGCGACCGTTGGTTTCGTAGTACTTGATGACGGCAGTGGCCATGTACAAGTGGCTCAACACATCGCCCAACCGGGCGGACAGGCGCTCGCGGCGCTTTAGCTCGCCGCCAAGCACGCCCATGGCCACGTCTGCAGTGAAGGCCAGCGCAGCAGAACGACGCTCGATGGCTTTGGCATACACAGCCATTTCACCCGATACTGGGCTCTTGGCCAAGCGGTTGCCGGTCAGGCCCAAGACCAATGCACGCATAGCCCGGTTGAAGATGTGGCCAAGGTGGCCAAAGAATGCCTTGTCAAAATCGCGCAGTCCTTCGGCCTTGTTGGAATTTTGGGCGGCCTGCATTTCTTTGAGCACCCAAGGATGGCAGCGAATTGCACCCTGACCAAACACGATCAGGTTACGCGTCATGATGTTGGCACCTTCCACTGTGATGGCGACTGGCATGGCCTGGTAAGCCTGGCCGAGATAGTTGCGTGGGCCAAGAATCACGGTGCGACCGCCATGAACGTCCATAGAGCGCAGGATGATCTCGCGCATCATTTCGGTCATGTGGTATTTCATCATGGCTGTCACCACGGAAGGCGCACACTCAGCACAAGCAGTGGCCGTCAAAATACGGGACGCCTCTAACTTGTAAGTGAGTCCACCAATTTTGCCAGTGGCCTCCTGAACGCCCTCGAACTTGCCAATTGGCAGCTTGAACTGCCGGCGAATCCGAGCGTATGCGCCGGTTGCCAGGTACATACCCCAACCGGATGCGGCAGACAGCGCAGGCAGAGAAATACCGCGACCAGCAGAGAGACACTCAACCAACATGCGCCAACCTTTGCCAGCCATGTCGCGACCACCAATGATGGAGGTCAACGGAATGTAAACATCGTTGCCAATGATGGGACCGTTCATGAAGACCGCACCTGGGAAATGGCGTCGGCCGATTTGAACGTTGGGTGTGTCGGCAGGCAACAGCGCGCAAGTAATGCCGTAATCCACCTTGTTTTTGTCGCCCAGCAGTCCCTGTGGGTCTTTGAGCTTAAATGCCAAGCCGACCACAGTGGCCACTGGGGCCAGGGTGATGTAGCGCTTGCTGAAGTTGAGCACAATGCCCAGCTCCTCTTTGCCGTTCACGGTGCGTTTCACAACCACGCCGGTGTCGGGAATCGCCGAGGCATCTGAACCAACTTCCGGACCGGTCAAGCCAAAACAGGGAATCTCGCGGCCATCCACCAGACGTGGCAACCAATAGTCTTTTTGCTCTTGGGTGCCGTAGTGCATGATCAACTCGCCGGGGCCCAGGGAGTTGGGAACCATCACGGTGACCGATGCGGTCAACGAGCGCGTTGCGATTTTGGCCACCACGCAGCTCTGTGCGTAGGGAGAGAAGCCCAGACCACCGTGTTCTTTGGCAATCAACATGGCGAAGAACTTCTTCTTGCCCATAAAATCCCACACTTCTTTGGGCAAATCTTTAAGCTCGAAGGTAATCTTCCAATCGTCGAGCATCTTGCAAAGCTCTTCGGTCTCGTTGTCGAGATAGGATTTTTCCTCAGCGGTCAGCTCGGTGTACTTCACGTTCATCAGCTTGGACCAGTCAGGTTTTCCACCGAACATCTCTGCTTCCCACCAGGTGTCGCCAGCCTCCAGAGCGTCCTTCTCGGTTTGGCTCATGGCGGGCAGGGCCTTTGAAAAGGCCTTGAAGATGGGTGCGGTGACAATGCCACGGCGCAGTGATGGCACGTTCAACAGCACGGCCACAGGCACATAAATGGCTGCAAATATTGTGAGACCTACCTCACCCAAGCCACCCAGCATGTAAAGGCCCAGCGCACTTGCGCCAATGGCTGCGGTGAAAATTAAAAGGCTGGCGCCGGTGTAGACCAAACCGATCAAAACGACGGCGGCAAATACGGCGAACAAAGTGTTTGACATAGTGTTACCCCTTGAATGTCATCAAAGTTACTTAGGCGTAACATGCGCCTTAAGTGAACAACTGTCAACCTCATTGCATCAAAAAAGCCGCGAGTTTTCTAGAGCGTCAATTCGAAAAAAATCATGCATTTACGCCGCGCTGCAACATGAACACCCACCTTTTGACGGAGCGCTTTTAAATACGCAGACTTGTGTTTGCGTTCACGATTGTGCGGCGCACCACACACAAAAGTGAACAAATGCAAGTACATCAAATTTAGAACAAGTCCCCCAACCGGGAGAAATCAGAACATGCTTCGGCCTGACAAGCGCGCCAATTAACCGATACACTGCTTGCACAGGTAAAAAAACAATTTTTAACACCACACCAGTGAGGAGAAACATGGCTGTAAACGTCAACGTAAAGATCGAGCGCACTTTCAATGTGGCCTGCAGTGCCAAGAAAGCCTTTGACCAGCTGGTCAATGTAGGCAGCACCGTGGCCTTGTTTCCCAAACTGGACAAGATTGTTGACCTGGGTGGTGATGTATGGCGCTGGGAAATGGACAAGATTGGCGCAGCCGGTCTTTCTCACCAGGTGAAATACACGGTGAAATACACGAACGACGGCAGTACAAAGATTGACTGGAACCCTGCTCCGGGCGAGGGCAACGCTCAAGTGGCCGGCGGCTGGGTCATCAAGCCAAATGGCGACAAGGCTTGCACCATTGCATTTCGCTCCACAGGCGAATTTGACATGCCCGTGCCACGCCTGATGAAGGGCTTGGCGGAGGGAATCGTGAAGTCCGAATTCGATGCGCAGGTGAGCACCTTCATCGACCGCGTGAAAGCCAAGCTAGAATCCTGATCCTCATTTTGTATAACAACAATTCGCCCCTGCTTTGCAGGGGCCTTCATCCGCTTTAGGAGACGCAATGCCCTGGATGATTTACGGTGCCAATGGCTACACCGGTGAAATGATTGCTCGCGAGGCTGCCAAGCGCGGCATGCGGCCTATACTGGCTGGTAGAAACGCCGCCGCCATCACGGCTTTGGCCGATAAGCTAAGCCTGCCCAGCCGTGTGTTCTCCCTAGACAACGAGGCTGCGGTGCTGGAAGGCTTAAACGAGGTGGATTTGGTGTTGCACTGCGCTGGCCCCTTCTCGGAAACTGCTGAACCCATGATGCTGGCTTGCTTGCAATCCAAAACGCATTACTTGGACATCACCGGGGAAATTTCAGTGTTTGAATTGGCGCAGTCGCTTGGCGGCAAAGCCAAAAAGCAAAAGATTGTGCTGTGTCCAGGCGTAGGTTTTGACGTGATTCCCACCGATTGCGTGGCGGCACGCTTGAAAGAAACCTTGCCAGATGCCATACACCTTGCCTTGGGCTTCGATTCACGCAGTGGCCTGTCTTCGGGCACTGCCAAAACAACCGTGGAGGCCATGAAACTGGGCGGCCGCGTGCGGCAAAATGGCGAGATCAAACCTGTGGGCTTGGGCTATAAAACACGGGAAATCAACTTTGGCAACGGCACCAAGTTTGCAGTTACCATTCCTTGGGGCGATGTGTCCACGGCGTTCCATAGCACTGGCATTGGCAACATCGAGGTGTACATCCCCTCCTCGCCCAAATCGGTGCGCATGATGCGTGCGGCAAATCTTGCCCGCCCAATCCTGGGTCTTGGCCTGGTGCAAAACATCATGAAGAGCCAGGCCGCCAAAGTGGAAGGCCCAAGCGAAGAGCAGCGCGCCAAAATGCCCGCTTACGTGTGGGGGGAAGCCACCAACGAAGAAGGCAAAAAAGTAGTAGCACGCGTAAAAACGGCCAACGGATACTCGCTGACCGTGATGGGCGCTTTGGCTGTGGCGAGTTATATTTTGATGGAAAAGAACATCACAGGCGGCGCATACACACCATCTCGCCTCATGGGCAGTGACTTGGTGGAACGGTTGGACGGCTCCACCAAAATCCAGATTTATGAACAGTAAGTTCGTTTAGACCAACTGACCACGCATGCGTTGTGCGCGGTCAGCCGGTGCTGGATGAGTAGATAGCCAACTTGCTCCTCCAGCACCTTTGCTCATTTCCGCGAGTTTTTCTAGGGCGCTCACCGCAGCCTTGGGATTGTAGCCTTTGCGTTTCATAAAACCCATGGCATAGTCGTCTGCCTCATTCTCATTGCCTTGGGAGTGCTGGGCGCGAATCACTTGCTCAAACAAATCGCCCAACTGCGAATCTGCCAAAACCGCAGCCTTTCCACCGGTGGCCGATGCAACCTGACGCAAAGCATTGGTGCGCATGGCAGTTTGGATGCGTGCTTTGGTATGGCCAGCTTTCACATGCCCAATTTCATGGCCAATCACGTAACGCACTTCATCGTCGCTCATCATGTCCATTAGCCCGCTATATACTCGAATTGTGCCGTTGGCCATGGCAAAAGCATTCACCTCTGCTTTTTGGTAGACCTTGAAGTTCAGTGTCATGCCCTCTTCAGACTCGAGGCCTTTTGCCAAATTTAAAAGCCTTTTTCCATGGGCGGAATCTGGCCCAGCAATGATGTGCTGCCTATCGAACTGTGTCGCCATTTGATCGAAGTAGACTTTCAAATCTTCGTCACTCAAAGTGGCAGAGTCCACCAGCCCCTTGCCAGCCCCCAGCATTTTGCCGAAATCCAGCGCCAATGCGCGTGAAGAGATGGCAGAGGTGCCAACGGCGAATATGCACAAGCTTAGAAATTGTCGTTTGTTCATGAAAAGGATTCCCTGGACCGGTTTAAGTAAACAAGAAACCTTATTGGACAGAGAGCGTTTCACAAAAAACTGCCCCAATGAGTTACACCCCCACGTATCACTCCAACCCAAGCTGGAAACAGGCGAAAAAAAGCCCGGTGAGCAATTCACCGGGCCTCGTGGAAGGCGTTAAAAACACAACTTGTATTACATCACTTCTGGAACTCTTCGCGCTGAATCTTCCATGCACCGGACGCTTTGGAGAGCACCAGGGTTTTGTTGCCGAGGTCTTTGTAGCGATTAGAGGTGTATTCCTGCTTGAACTTTACTTCAGCCAAAGTCTCGGATTGCAGATCGATTTTGACATCGCTCACCACCACTTCGATGATTTCAGGGCCGTTGAGACGGGCTTTGCGTTGCGACTCCCAAGCCGCGCGTGACTTTTTGCCATGTTCAAAAGTGTCAGCGTAAAAGCCCAGATAGCCATTCACGTCTTTGGCGGACCAGGCCGCTGCCCAATTGGTAATGAGGTCGTTGATCGTGGCAGCATCGCCCACATCGGCCCCCACTGCCAAACTTGCCTCGGGTGCCTGCACCTCGACAGCATCTGGCGCCACGGCCACTGCCGCGGCCGCCTCAGGCGCTGCAACAGGAGACTCGGCTGCAGCAGCGGGCGCCGAAGTATCGGCAATGGCTGCTGGCGGTGGCGTCAGCGGCGCAACGCGTATCACCTTGTTTTCTTTGAAATAAACTGCGTATGGCACAAACTCCTCTTGCGCACCAGTGCCCTGCTTGACCACGTAATCCCAGCGAGACTGATCATTTTTGTCGCTCAACATGGGCAGGCCCAAACGATTTTGCACTTGCAGTGGAGACATGCCCAGCTTGATGCGGGCCAAATCTATTTTCGTGACGAATTCGCGTGGGCCAACATGCTCGAACTCAGAATCGAGATACTCCGGCACATCTTTGAAAGAGGTAATAGAGCCACAGGCACCCAGCAAAGCCAGAGAAAAAGCCAAGAATGTCGCCTTCAAAGATTTGGAATTGCCAACGCGATCAAATGTACTCAAAGTTGTCTCCCTTTGATGTGTATTGTGTGTAAGTCGTTCGATAATAATGGATTGTGCTGCGCTGTACGCGCATCTTAACGAAAGCACAGCGATTTGATAAGCCGAAGTCACAATACACAGGAAAAGGACGCATGAACACCACCATTATCGGTAGCGGTGTGGCCGCGTGGACCCTTGTGCGCGAATTGCGCAAGGCGGACCCGGAGCACACCATTCGCCTGATCACATCCGACAGCGGCGACTTTTACTCAAAGCCCATGCTGAGCAATGCCTTGGCCAGCGGCAAAACCGCAGAAACACTGGTGATGACACCAGCCGCCAAGTTTGCCGAACAACAAAATGTGGAACTGCATGCCCACACCACCGTCACCGGCTTCAACACAACGAGCAACACGGTACAAACTTCCGCAGGCGAATTTGTGTATGACAACCTGGTACTGGCCCTAGGCGCAGACACCATCAAACTTCCCCTGCAAGGCAATGGGGCGGCCGATGTGATCAGTGTGAATGATCTCAACGATTATGCGGCGTTTCGCACCTTGCTGGATGGCAAAACCCAAGTGGCCGTGCTGGGGGCCGGGCTGATTGGCTGTGAGTTTGCCAACGACCTGCTGAAAGCCAATGTGCACACCACCGTGTTTGACCTGGCCGACCGACCGCTGGCGCGCTTGCTACCACCCCAAGCCAGTGCTTTCATGCAGCAAAAGCTGCAAAGCAAAGGCGTGAGCTGGAAACTGGGCCGCACCGTGGAACGCATCGACGGTAACGCGGGCAACTACACCATCACCGATTCCACTGGCGAAACCACACAGGCTGAGTTGGTGTTATCGGCCGTTGGATTGGCCCCACGCACAGCGTTGGCCAAGCAGGCTGGTATCGTGGTCGCACGGGGCGTTGTTGTAAACACCTTGGGCCAAACGAGCCAGGCCAATGTGTATGCCATTGGCGATTGCGCCGAATACGCGGGCAAGTATGTTCTGCCCTACATCATGCCGGTGATGCAAGCCGCACGCGCCATGGCACAAACCCTGGCTGGCAAACCGACCGACATTAAATTTCCAGCCATGCCTGTGAGCATTAAAACACCCGATTGCCCAGCGGTGGTCAACCCTCCCCTGCCCGAACATGTGGGGCAATGGGAAGTGACCCCCACCGAGGATGGCATTAAAGCGCTATTCAAAGGAGCCGACGGTGCGCTGCTGGGCATGGCTTTGCTTGGGGATGCCAGCAAAGAGCGCCAAGCCCTTACCCCCCTCTTGCCAGCGATGCTTTAAAATCGCTGCATTCATTTTTAGACTGGAATCCAGATGGCTCAATACGTATTCAGCATGAACCGGGTGGGAAAGATTGTTCCCCCCAAGCGGCAAATTCTCAAAGACATCTCCCTG
>DASUEF010000206.1:0-29879 GCA_036275215.1 Limnobacter sp.
TGTATTGGAACCAATGGTGAATTGATGTGGCTTAACAAACCGCAAGCGGTGTACAGCAAGCCAGTGCCCCTCTATACCCACCCAGCCGTTGCGCAGGTGGAGCCTGTTGCGACTAAGTTAGAAACACAACAATTTAATTGTTTTCATGTTTCAGCTGAAGATTTTCAAAGGCTCAAGGCGCTCCCGGTTGGAGCAAAACTATACACCGAAGCCCCAGCCGTTGCGGTGAATGAGCTCATGGCAAGTGTGCTGGCAGAAGTAGCCAAAGCGACCGCCAAATTCCCCACTTGGCCAACAGACCCCTTGCACGCAGTGGCTGTACTTGGTGAGGAGTTCGGAGAACTCACCAAGGCGGTTTTGCAGCACACATACGAGCCGCACAAATCAACAGCCGAGGACGTGCGCACCGAGGCCGTTCAGACCGCCGCAATGGCAATTCGTTTTTTAATGAGCCTTGATAAGTACAAATACACGCGGGGTGAACAACACAGCCAAGCCGCAATCGCAGCAGCCGAAGCCGCCAAAGGGGGTGTGTGATGGGCCAAAACAAATACTACGAAGGAAAAATTAAGGTCGTGTTTTGCGACAATACGTGTTTTCCGATAGACCCAGAAACCCTTGAGCCACTCAGCACTGGTCTGTTTGACCCCTACCCATACCAGCTAGGCGAAGGTGCACTAGAGATTATTTCTAGTGAAGAGTGGAGGCAAAGAAGAATGAAAATGCAGGAACTGAAGCAAGGGGGCGGGGATGAATGATCTTGATGGAGTTATAGAAATGGAAACAAGAACTCAACTTGAACTGGAAATTATTAAACTTGGCAAGGTAATCATGTTTTCGCTTGCTGTTATTGCAGTTTGTGTTTTTGGAACAATAGCAGTCAAGGCTTATGTTGGCTTTCAGTCGGCGCAGGTGTGCATATGAACCAACACGACCAGATCAACCTAACAACCGATCAAGCTGTAGTAGGCACATGCAGCAGATGTGGAGGGCCGGTTGTTGTTCCAAAACAGTTTTGGAGCGTATCAACACCTATTCCAACTTGCCAAAAATGTGGGGCTACTAAGAAGCAGCCATTTGGCCCAGTGATTGATATGGAGCAACCATGAACCAAAACGACCGGATGCGCGAGGCTTTGCGGGGAATTCAAATATCAGCGGAGGATTGTGCTAATGGAAACTACCCGTGGCCCCACAAACAAAATTACAGCGACATTGCGGAGCACGCAAGGCGAGCCCTCTCTCATGTTAACGAAACGCCAAAAAACGAACATGACAGCGATGATGTGTTAAAACCCGCGCCACTGGTGAGGTTGACGGATATTGAGTTAGTTGACATTGCAACAGCGAATTTTCCGGATGGAGCAATGCCAGCAGGTTTCCCGCAAGCCGCCCACGCCATCATGGACGCAATGGAAAAACTAAACAACGGAGAAAGGAAATGAACCCAGCACTCATAACATTTTCACCGGACGGTCAAGTGACGATCCACTGGGATGCGGTTGAGGAGGAAGCCAATAAGCCCTTGAAAGAAGGCGAAGCGGTTAACGTCACGGTGGGCTGGTGCAAGGCGCTCATGTCAGTAAAGCCCGCAGCCACAAACTAAACAACGGAGAACAACAATGATTCTTTCAACATTCGGCCAGTGGTCGCACCGGCAAGTTGGCGACAAGTGGGTGGTGAGCAAGTGGGTGCGGGAGCGCATGCGCTTGGGTGCCGATGGCACGATGGCCTTTTACCACGGCGATACCCCAGAGTTTTGCACCGCAGAGTTGTACGAATTTCAAACCGAGTGGGCTGCTCAAGCTCACGCGCAAACGTGTAACAGGCTGGACCAAGTGCTTTTCGATTTGCACCTGCCAAGCTCCAGCCGCATTGAGTTTTCCAGGCCCATGTTTCCGGGCTCATCTGGATTAATCCCAATTGGCCGACTTGGCTTTTGCAGTCGATTGGCTGCATCTCCTATCGGTCGGGCGGCGCATGCATTTTGGTACGGCTGGGGGCGGGCATGAACCTCAACGCAATCCAACGCGCAGCAGCCCACCACATCAAGCGTGGTGACAACATGGTCATGGACCCAGCCGTGGTGCTTGGGCTATCGAACGCCGTGCAATACGCACTCAACGTGCTCAATCAAATCAAACAGCAGGCACCTGACGCAGCCACATCGGCCCTGGCTACCGAGGCGTTGACGTTCATGGGGGACTGCGATACGATGTGAATGTCTCCTCACGCCCGGCTTGCATAGCGGGTGTTTTTTATCATGAAGTAACCTGTTTAGAAATAGCGGCCTTCTGTACGGGCACCGTGGTACAGCACGATAATAAACAGGTTTCTTGATGGTGAATGCGCAGTGCTGATGCGCTAATCATGCGAGCGAGCCTCTACAGGTTGCCGCTGGGGAAAACCTACTCATTGAGTAACTGAATGGCCAAGGTCGCGAAGTAACGCAGTAGTAGGGGGTAAAACTGGGCGACGGTACGCGCCCATCGCCGCAAAGCCGGAAACTACAGCACCGGCCACCATCACCTCTTACCCCCAATCCTGCGCACCCTTTCCTCTGCCTGCCAATCATCGCGGCACGCAGCCTCACAAAACAGCACGCCAGCTCTCACAGGCTCATCGCAATAAAAACACACACCGCACGGCCTCAAAACGTCACGGCGGGCTTGTAACGCAGCCGCAAGGGTACGTTCGCTTGCCTCGCTGGCTCGGTCAGCGTCATCCATCATTGCCCCTCGTAAAGTGTGCGGCATTCAGCGAGTAGCGCCTTCATTGTCTCGGCTCGCTCTGCGAACCAGACAGCCACCGCTGCATCGTCTGAATATAATCGGTCTGGAGTACACCATCTGGCATCGGGCTCAGTGGCGGGCGCTGTGGGCACGCTACCTGGGGTGGGACGGGCGGGGCGCTTGCGCAACTCAGCACGAAGGGCATCAGCAGTGTGCTGAAGATGATTGATTTTCTCACTTGTTCGCTTCCTCTCGTTTTCAGCCTCGGTGGCCATTGCCTGCTCTTTTTCACGCGCCACGCGCATTGCTTCGTTGTATGCGGCAAAATCTCGCAGCTTCTCGGCATCCCATTGCACTTGGACCGAATCGGCCCCAGCGCGGTAGCCACCCCAAACCAGCGCCGCACAAACAGCCAGCGCCCCAATCACACGCAGCCAGATCATCGTTCGGCCAGCGGTTTGTTTGTCTTGCCGCGCAGCAGAATGTTGCCCAGCACCAAAATGGCCGACAACTTTTTGTACGCATCCTCGCCCATAAACTCTTGAAACGCGGGCATGGCTTGCATCAGGTCGGGCAGGGCAACAATCACGCAGCCCATTAGAGCGTTGAACTGCACTGTAAGCGAACGAATTGCACCTCGGATTTGCTTTTTCATGTCATGCCTCGTTGGTTGAAAGTTTGCCATCGCTTGCGACCAGTCGCAGCGGTTTGTCCTCTGGATATGGCATAGCGGTGGGCCACCGATAGGCAAGCACACGCGAACGGTCAAAGGGAGCCACGCTAACCTTGTTGCCCTGATTGCCGCCAAGCACCATCAAATTGCCACGCTGGTCCTGGCCAACCACAAAGCCCACATGGCCGCCGCCCTTGCGCTCAAAGACCACCACGCACCCCACCACTGGCCGCGAGAGTCCCACACCCCAATCAGCCCACGCTTTGGCTCGCATGTAGTATTTCGGCACCGGCAAGCCTGACACTTGCATACAGTGGGCCACGTAGACCCCACACCACGGCGTCTCATCATCGGACCACCACGCGCCCAGTTTGCGAAGCCAGGCTTGGATGGTGGCGTTGTGCTTTGCGCCTGGAATCTCGGCCAGGCCAACGTGCTTCAAACCCTCGTTTAGCCATTCCATTTGAGCAACTCCTTCGCGTTTTCAGCGGTGATGTTTAAGCCGTATTTTTCAGACAGCGTGCGAGCGTAGTGATCAAGCGACTCGGGCCTATATCGCAACGAGACGCGGTAGGCCCGCACCTCGGCCCACAGTCGATACCGCTTGGATGCCAAATACAAAATCCCGTGCAGCGAGGGCGGCAGGGCACACACAGCGAAATACTCATCGCGCCAAAGCAAGTGCCCCATGTCGATTGCGCCGAACACAACAACCGCCAGGGCAATTGCAGCCGTTGCGGTCACAGCCCACCATTGCCGGATGTGCTCTTTCTCGTGCTCAACAATATGACGCTTGCCCCTGTGCTCGGGGCGGATGATGGCAAGAAACCAAAATTGACGACCGCCCTGCCAGCTTTTTAACGTCTTGTCGGAATAGATGATCATTGCTTTTTCTCCCCTGCTGTTATTTTCAGTGCCGCCTCAAGCTGCGCCATGAAATACGCCTTGCCGCCCTGTAGCTGCTCAAGTTGGAATACTTGATTGGCAATTTTTTGATCCAGGTTGATGACGTGATTCACAAGGGCTTTTTGCTCATCAGTGAGCATGTCCTCGGTGTAAGTTTTGCCGTTGATCGTGATTGATGGTACTTGCTTCTTTGCCATTTAGGGTTCTCCTTTTCAGTGGCGGGTAATTAATTGGATTCGAGGGCTGCAATACGGGCTGTGAGTGCTTCGATTTGAGACTGCTGTTCTTGCACTGCCTTAATCAGCGGAGCGATAAATTGATCATAGCGCAAACCCTGTTGTGAGTCAGGATTTTGAGGGTCATCAAGCACCCATCCGGCAAAATCAACGCCAAATTGATCTAGCACTGCTTTTACTTGCTGCGCCTTCAAGCCGTGGTGTCTGCGCGAGCCCTCCACTTGCCTTTCAACAGATTTGTATTTGGGGCGTGTTGTGGCTGGCGTTACTTCGTTGCCCTGCTCGTCCAAAACTGCTGGTACTTCCTCTGTGCCATCTTCCACTTGGTCAATTACGGTCTTACCAACTTTGTAACGGTAGGAGGTAGGCTCTAGCGCGTTGATGAAACTCAAGCCTAATGTTGGGCCAAAGTCTAACTTACTGCGCTCATCCGAGGTGTTGATTGTGCCTGTTGCTGCAAATACAACCGACCACCGGAAAGCCGATTCTCCCAAGGAATATGCGTTGTCAGCACCGGGGCGGAGGTTCCCCGCCGATGTGATTCGGGCGGCTTCGGTGTTACCGATAGCCATAAGCAAATTTGATTCCGCTCGAACGACAAAATCATTCGCTGCCCCACCGGAGATCGCTGCTCCTGCTCCCCCGCCAATCAATCCTAGTGTCGTACCATCTGTGTTTTGAAGCGTTCCATAGTTGTTCGCTGTTGTGGTCGAGCGAAAAACAAACCAAGTGCCGGGCGTACTAATTTGTAAGCGAGAACCTGACCCTAAAGTTGAATTCAATAAAAGATTGTTATTTTGATCAAGCGTCATCGCCTGCGTGAACGTAATCGGGTTGCCTGCTGTGCCGGAGGGGGCGGTGTACCAGATGTGCTTACCGTTGTTGTCTTGCTCGTAGACTTGAGCAACGCCATTGTTAATGTACTTAAACCCACCTCCGGAATCCACAAAAGCGTTGTTTGACCATCGTGTGTTGGCAACGGATGTTGGTGAATCAATTGAAGCAGAATACCCAACCTGAATTGCGCGAAGACCCGTATTCCATGCTTTCGGAGTCACACCCAGCCCTGCGTTGCCTGCGGAGTCAATGGTGAGGCGGTCTAAGTTTGCCGTGCCGTCTATAATTCGCAGAGAAGAACCACTTACACCAATTTGGTAATGGCGCGTAGCGTTTCCAACGGATAAATTAGCGGAGCCGTTGTCAAAAATATTAAGCGTTTTTGCAAACCCCGCACCGTTTTGTGCAACTGTGTTACCAACGATGACATTTCCCGCAGCATCTTTTACAAGCTGCCCACTTCCAATATTGATTACACCAGTGCCGCCTGTCAGGGTGCCGGTGTAAGCCAAATTTAGCGACGTGTAATCACCCCCAAACCTCGGCACTCGCAAACCCCCTGCCACTCCATTTTGCACCCGCACCTCAAAACGCGTGGTGTCAATGACAATCTCACCAACCGCTCCGGTGAATGCGTCCACCTGGTCTGTTGTACCGCGTCGAAGTCTTACTTGCTTGGTCATGCCAACTCTCCAAAATCGTCAGTTTCAGTCACCGCGTCGGCAACCAGTCCAAAATCCTCGGGCTCAACCAGCCGCCCGTAAATCCAATCTGCAAACGCCGCAAAAGACGCCACGTAAGGTGGAAGCGATGAGTAAAAAGCAAACGCTTTGGTCTCGAATGTGGCTTGCGAATCCGTGGCCAATGGCGATGGCTGCACCATGGGCACCGTGGGGCGCAGGTCATCTACAACAAAGCCCGGCGCATCACTCAACACAGCCAGCGCATCAATGTACACGCCCGCCGGATTGGCATCGGTGTCTGCAAAAAACTCAAGCCCGGCAAGCAGCGCATCGGCTTTGCTTGTGAATACCAAATCAAGCTCACCCACCACGGGCGCGACGGGCAATGGCGCAACAGTCTCCCGCGTGGGTGCTGTAACGTTCACAAGCCCCCAATTGAACGGGTCCACGTTCAGTGCATTCAAGTACGCGCGCACGTTGTTCGCCTCGGTCACAAATCCAGGTTGCGCATTGAGAAACGCGATGGACTCAAGTCCAAAATTGTTGGGATCGCCAACCCGAGAGGGAGAATCGGGCAGCGCCGTGAATACCGGGATCGTCATGTCAGGCCCTCCACATCCAAGTTGCACATGCTTTTGACCGGGCCTTCGATCACAATGTTGAAGTCCTTGTAAAAGCCGTAGATGATCGTTTCCGCGCGGTTCTCATCCCCGATAAACACCACGGGAATGTCTTTGATCTCGGTCAATCGACGCTTCACAAACGCGTTGCGCCCCGAGTCAATAAGCACATCGAAATTGCCCTTGCTTGCAAACCGGCGCGGCACGATCACAAAGTTGCCGAACTGGTCCACCTCTTTGCGACTGTAGTTGATGATGCCCACCTGAGCCCCAAAACCAGTGATGCCAAGCTCAATTTGCTGCCCAAGAATCAACTCACCGCAAAACGCCGTCTCAGTGCCGTTGTCAATCAGCACGCGATAATTCGCCCCGCCAATCGCCGGAATGTCCAAGAATGCAATCTCGGACCGCAGGCGCTCACCCACGGGCGCGTAGAAATACGAAAACCAGCCGTTGATCGCGCTGTAATCCTGCAGCTGAATTGTGCGGTCATAGAAGTCGCCCATGCTCGGCGTGTTGCCCACCACGCGAATGCTCGCTGCATCCACGTTGAAAAGCACCACGGCGGTGATGGCAACGCCCGGGGTGATCGTCACATCGATGTTGTTTGGGTTGCTCGTTTGTGTGGCCACCACCACGTCAAACATCCTGAATCGGTTGGTCGCGCCGGTGTCCAGCCAAAACGCAGGCGATACGTCGGGCTGATTGTTGAGGTTGCTGTTTTGCAAGCTCTCATAAATACGATGGTTGTAAATCACCATCGCGCCTGTTGCATATGTGGTCGCAGAATTCCAGGCGGGATGATCCATTTCCGGCACGTTGGTGGCTGTCAGTTTTGCATCGGTGATGCTCTCGGGTTTGACGATAATCATGGCACCACCGTCACATTCACAGTCTCACCGGCCTCTTGGTCAATCATCGTGCGGCAACGGTCGCCATCGTCCCAACGCTCAAGGCGTCGGTCCACGTTGCCCGTGTTTTTCGCCACCTGATACATACCCATCTGTGACTCTTGGCGCATGCCGGCCACCTCCTCACACAATCTGTCCATTTTTGCAGCCAGAGCCGCAGACATGCCACCGCCGCTCATCATTTGCGCGGTCATGCCAGCCGTCCAGTATCGCGCCGGGCCGGTGGCCTCCAACTCAGGCCCGCGTTCACCCACAATGCGCAGGCCGCCGCTGTGCATGCCACCCATGGCGAATTGAGGGATGCCGCCCAAGTCGCGGATCAATTGGCGTTGTGCCTCAAGCTCGGTGAGGTAGTTTTGCAACTCGCCTGAGCGCCCGTAGGTCTGGTCGTAGAGGCCGCCCGCCCCATAAAAACGATCTTTAAAGGCTCTTACTCCGCCCTCGTTACCAACGTTGTAAGAGATTTGGTTAAACATGGACTCAAACAGCCCTTGGGCATTGACTCCAAATTTTGCTGTGTTTGAAAAAAACGTGTCCCCTTGATTTGCCTCAAGACCGAGGCCGAACTGCGAAGCCAGTTGTTTGATTTGGGATGATGCCGAGGCGACTTCACCAATTGCTTTTTGCCTTGCAGCGGCAAGTTGGTCAAGTTTGCTCTGCGCCACCTGCAAATCACGTTGGCGCTTCAACTCAGCCGCCTGGGCCTCAGACTGTTGGCGCACAGCGGCAATCAGTCGATCAAGATGGCCGGTAACCTCCATCGTGCCGCGCTGCAATTGCGCCACGATGTTGGAACTGCCCGTGTCGCCCTGGGACAAACGATTGAGCACTGCGTTCAACAGCGTCTCAGATCCCTCGGTGGCACTGGCCACAATCTGTGTGATGTCGGTTTGCCCAATGATCTCGCCCTGCACGCCAAGCAACTCATCAACGGTAAGGCCCGCAGAGTAATCAATCGCACCCTGCACGCGGCCAAGCGCAGCAATGATTTCTCTCAAGCGTTGCTCATTGATGCCGCCGGACTCAAGCTCCTCGCGCAGGGTCTCAAGCACGGCGGTTTGTACGTCAAAGAGTTTCGCCTGGTAATCGGCATTCACGCCCAGCACATCGGCCACTTTGGCCGCCTGCTCAAGCTGTTTTTGCATGACAGCCGACTGCCGCGCAACATCGGTGGCCGAGACCGCATTGCGCTGGATTTCCTCAAACGCGCGGCCTGCCTCGCCACCTAGGGCAGCAAGCGCCAAACGGTCGCCTGATAGCGCAGAGCGCAGTGTATTGGCAAATGCAGAGCCTGCAGTCTGGCCAGTGGCCTGCCCAAACAAGTCGGCCCCGGTCTTGCGCAACGATTCAGCCAGGTTTTTGAAGTCGGTCGCCGCAGCCCGTGCCGCATCGCCAGCACGCTTGCTTGCGCTGATTTGCTTGTCAATCGCCTCGGTGGTGTCCCGCGTAATGTCAGCAATCAGTTTTTGAATTGAGTCAAGCAGACCCTCGGTGGCCACAGCCTCATCACCTCGAGCCTGAATGATGGCATCAAGCGCGGGGGCAAGTTGCAACAGTGCGGCCAATTCACGCTGCCCCGCCTCGGTGCTCAAATCTGCGCCCTCAACCAGTGCACGGAACTGCTCACGTGTGGTATCGGCAGTCACTTTGCTTTGCAGGCCCAATTGACGTACAGACAGTGAGAATTGAGCAACCGCTCGATCTGCACGCAACGCTTCGGGCACAAAGTTCTCGACAAAGAAACTCAAGTTTTGCAAACCGCTTTCGCCCAATGTGGCCACCAAAGACATGGCCTTCTCTGCATTCATCAAGTAAAAGCTGGCTGACTTGCCAAGCGACAAGCTGGCTTGATTTGCAATCGCCGTGGCAGTGGCCACACGGTTGGCTGTGTCGATAAGCGACTCGCCTTGGGCCTGGAACTCTTTGAGCGCTGGTATGGCCTGCGTCACCATCGCGTCTGTCACTTGCTTCAGTGTGGCGGCCAACTGCTCGGCACTGCCAACACTAAAGCGACCCTCAAGCCTGAATTGTGCGAGCGCCGAACGAACGTCAATGCCAAGCACCTGCGCACTGTTTTTAAAGCCTGCTGTGGCACCTTTCATGGCCTCAGACAGAGAATCAAGTGCCTCAGACGCAATGTTGCTGAACAACGTAAAAGACTTGCTCGAACGGAACCAGCCGCCTTTTTGCGTCACGTCCTGGAACGCTTGGCCGCTGAAGCCCTCGGTGCTGAACGAACCCTGAATGCCCGACGCGCCCATGACCGTTTTGCGGCCAAATGCGCGGTTAGCCAAACCGCCCAAAGCACCGCCAGCCAACGCACCCAAGGGGCCAAAGATTGCGCCGATTGCCGTGCCAAAGTTCACCGCACTGTTGCCAGAACCGCCGCCAATTGCGTAGCCACCCGAGAGAGCCTTGCCTGCGCTCAAGCCGCCGAGCACGCCCCCTGCATATTGAGCAAAAGTGGCCGCATTGCTCGCCAGCGACGCGGTTTGCTCCACGGTCAGACTCGTGTAGTCTGCGAGCTTTGTGGTCAACTCAAACGCGCTGTTGCCGATCGATGTGAAGCCGCCTTTGACGAAATCAAACGCTGATTTGATGCTGCTACCCAGGCTGAAAAGGTCGCCGCCTAATCCACCTGCATTGGCAGCGCCGCCAACGCCAAAGGTGCCCAGCAAAGAGCCTGCGATGCTTTTTAAAACCGGCTCAATGGCAACACGCACAACCAACTGCTGGAAATAGTTTTTGATGTATGCGCCCAATCGGTCTGTGCCGCGCTTGCCGCCACTGAAAAGCGCCTGGGCAAGACCCTTGCCAATGTCATCGGTCACGCGGTCAAACTCGCGCCTAGAGGCTTCGGCGGCGCGTTTGGCTTCCTGCTCAATATCTTGCTGCGTCTCTTTGCCTGCAAGCACGTCGCTCAGGTCGGCCTGTTTGCGCAACTCAACGGCCTCTTTGCGCAACCTCTCGGCGGCAAAACTGTTTTGCTCAAGTGCTGCGGCATTTTCCTTGGCCGCCGCCGCATCACGCAGGCGTGCTGCACTCAACAGGCGCAACTCAGCCTCAGATTTGCCGAACTCCTCAACTTGGCGCTCGAGCTCTTTGGTTTTTTCCTCGTAGGCCAGCAACTCTTTGTCGTGCTCGTCCAGCATTTCGACAAGCGCATCAAACGATTCGTTTTGCGCACCAAGCAGCCGCATGCGCTCGGCATACTCACGCGCCGCTGCCTTTGCCGCCTTATCGCTTTTGTCGGTCAAATCAATCTTGGGTGCCACAGCCTCTTTGTCGGCCTCGGCAATCATCTTGGACACCTCGGCATACTGCTTGCCAAGCGCCATAAGGGCCGATGTTTTGGCCGCACCCTCAAGCAACTGTCCGTTCAAAAAGCCGGTCTCTTGCAGCAATTGGATCTGTTTGACAATGTCGGCCTGCTGAGTCTTGAGGTCAACCTTCACGCCGCCACCCATCTCGGGTGTGATTTGCTCAATGCCCTTGAGCTTGTCGTACAGGAAACCAGCCGCCGCGCCAATCAGCGTCACAATGCGCAGCACAGGGTTCATGCTTGCCACAATCCGAACACCAAGCCCAACGATGCTCGCCAAGCCAAGCGCAACAGTGCCGCCAATCAAAATGGGCGCAAACTCTTTCATCAGCGCGGCGACTTCCGGCCTTGCGTCCGACGCGGCATTGGCAATGTCTTGCAAACCGCCCGAGATTGATTTGCTCGCCCCGGTCAGCTTGTCAAACTCGCCCACCAGCAACGTGAACTCGGTTTTCAGGTTCGCAATGCCCCCACTGATCGTTTGTACCTGCTTGGCTTCCTCTTGGAATTTTTCAAGCGCCGATGGGATGGTGATGGCCAAAACCTGGGATGTGAGCTTGCCTTCTTCGGCAAGTTTGCGCATTGCGCCTTGAGACACGCCAAGCGCGTCAGCCATGGCGGCAATCAAATTGGGCGCAGCCTCGTTGACGGCGTTGAATTCTTCGCCCCGCAGCACGCCCGAGCCAAACGCTTGTGAAAGTTGAAGCATGGCGCTTGCCGCTTCATTGGCTGTTGCCCCGTTTGCCTTGAGTGCAAGCGCAACGGTCTCGGTGATTCGCCCCACCTGCGCCTGACTGATGCCAAGCTGCTCAGTGCTTCGTGAGATCCGAGCGTACAGTGTGGCGATTGCGTTTACATCGGCTTGGGCGGCCCGTGCAATCTCTTGTGTGCGCTGAAACGCATTGTTGTATGCCTCCTGCCCCTTTGTGGCAAGACGCAATTGCGCGGTGAGCTTGGTGTAATCATCTGCGGCACGGGTGAGGCTTGCAATGCTGAATGCACCAGCCAAAGCGGTTACCGCGCTTGTCATGCCCCCAATGCCATCGGTAGCACCCGCAGCAGCACGGCGGAGTTTTGAGAACGCCCCCTCAGCCTTGGTGCCCACTTTGTCCGCAGCGTCGGCGGTCTTGTTGATGGCACCTTGGGCACGCTCAAGCTCGCGCAATCCCGCTTTCAGTTGCTCGGTGGCAAGTGTCATGCCCAGTGCTAAGAGGTCTTGCGCCATTACCCGCCCTTATTTCCGTTTGCTCATTTTATCACCCTGCGCCGCAAGTATTCCACCAAAAAATGACTTCAGTTTTGCATCTTGTGATGCGCTACGCCGCTCAATCGCTTCTTCTCGCGTGCGGTCAATAAAAGGTCTCACGCTGCCTGGGTGCTCGCCTTCATACCGCCCTCGCATGTACGCCGCGCTCATGGTCTTGAGCGCGTCAATCTCCCAATCATCAAGCGAGCGGCCTCTGTTCAAGCGCCAGCACAAAATATCAAACTCGGTGAGCGGCACCTCGCCCATGCCCGCGTAAGACACTGGGCCGATGCTGAAAAGCAACTCAACCAAGTACCTATACTCTTCCGGCACCTCGGGGAACTCAGGATCACCAAGTTCCGTCTCAATGCGCCGTTTTTTCTTCTTCTCTTTTCGCCTCTCGGGGTCCGGTGTGGCCTCGTACCACCCGGACTGCCGTGCATAGAGCGCAAGTTGCTCTATGCAGTCGGGAGAAAATTTGAGTTGTCCAACAAGTAGGCCAGCACCTGCTCAGCGTGCAATCGCAACTCAGGCATCGTGGCAAACGCCTCGATGGCTTCCTTGCCCTGCTTGTCGCCAATCGTGAAACCCACAAAGCCGGTCACCACCTCTTTGAGGTATTCCTGCGCAGCCTCTTCGCCAGCCTTTGCGTTCTGCTTGCTCTTTGGCAGCGCCGCATTGTCATTGATGCGCTTGAACATCTTTTCCTTGGCCTTTTTGCCAATCGGCGTGGTGGGACCGTACACAGTCACGCCCAGCTCGTCGCCTGTTTCGGGGTCGGTGTAGGGGGTACCGGTGCCGTCTTTCAGTGGCACAAAATCGGTTTCTTTGGCTTTGATCGTCAGCAAGTCAAACATGATTGATTCATCCTTATTTTCATGAAAAAGCCCGCACGGTCATGACTCCGCCGGGTCGCTCAACGTGAGCAATGCCCCGCACAAGGCGGGGCGGGGTGTTGCTTGGATTATGGTGCGGCAACGTAAACAATACCAACACCGCCGGTGCCCGCTGTCAATTCCAAGTTGAGGCTGGACATGGTCACTTGGTCAACGGATCCGATTTCCACAGGGTTGTTCATCACCAAGGCGATGAAGTAGTAGATGGAACCATCGGCGGTCACCACTTTGAACGAGACTGGGTTCAGGCTGTCTGAAGCGGTGCGAGCCAAATCTTGGCCGGCATCGTCATTGTCCAGCGCCATTGCCAGCGCCAGGGTTCCGATATTGCGCGATCCTTTGAATTTTAGGGTCGTGCGATCGGCCAGGGGGTTGAAAGTTACAAGGTTATCCTCTGCGCCAAACGCGCCAATTGACTCCACGCCTTTGATTTCGGTGAAGCTCAAAGCGCCGTAGCCAGCGGAGTCATAAGTTGCGGGAAGGCTCGCAGAGATTGAGATTCTGCTTGTTGCTGATGTGTTAATTGCCATAATTGGCTCCTTTCAAATGTTTAGCCCTCCAGCACCATGCTGAGGGCGAGGGCTACCCCGTGGGGTATTCGTCTCAGGCCGTCTGCACGATGGCCTTGTAATTAATGCGCACCGGGATGCAGTACCACCCTGTGGGGGTCAGCGCCGGTGCAATGCTTGGTTTTCCTAAAATCTCAACATCCTGCCCACCCTCAGTCAGTCGCAGGCCTGCTGTGTAATGTTGTCGTATGGCCTCGGCGCGGGTGCGAGCATTGACCGGCCCCTGGGCGCTTGGGTAGCAGACCATCACCTGGAAAATACCGCGCTCCTCATGCACACGCTCTGCCACATCGCGGGTCAGCGTGCTGGCGGGCAGAAGCGTGGTGGCTTGGTATGGCGTGCCGGTCACGGGCGTATAAGTGCCGTTCTCGCCCGCGATGGCCACAGCAGGCGTCAGCGTACCGAGGTGCTTTTCCAATGCGCGGGCAATCAATACGACGCTCATTTGGGCAACCTCTTCACCTCGGCATTGAGGTACTGGGCAAACGAGAGTGCGGTCACGCCATACACACCAGCCGGGGCCTGGTTGCTAAATCCGTTTGTGGTCTTGTCGCCATTGGCGCTGCCAGGCGGCTTGCCGAACTCGCCGTATTCAATCACGCGGGCATAGGGCAGGCTGTTGGTGATGTTGATCGTGTCGCCCATCTTGAACGATGCAAGCGCACCAGCGGCCCGTGCAATCGTTGCCACGCCTGATGTGTCGGCTGGGTATTCCGCGCCATCGATCTTGTTCACGGCCAAGTTGTTGTTACCACGGAACCGACCCTCATCAACGGGCGACCTTAGATCAACCTCGGCCAATAGCTTGAGGGCAACACCACGCACCACTGTGTCGGCACGTAGCCCGGCGGCTTTGATCGCCTTGGCGAAGTCTTTTTTGAATTTGGTGTTGACTGTGCTCATGGCTTAATGATTCCAGTAATTCGAATTGGCCACATTGGCTCATTGCCCGTCAACCAATGATGAATTGGCATTGTTACGCTGAAAACTGCCTCGGACAAATCCATAAGCCATTCAACACAATCCCATCGAGCGGAAAGCAATGGAGCTTCACTATTGATGTCGCCAACATACACAGGGCACAAGCCAAACCAGCCTTTGTGCGTGAAGCCTTCTTTTAGCGCCTGATCTTTCGTCATCGCCCCACCACCAAATCCCAGTATGCCTTTTGTAAACCGCTGTACTGCACAGTGACAAATTTCACGGTCCAAGTCACCCCGTCAATCGCCACCTTGTCGTTGGGTTGCGGGTCGTTGCCCGGCGTGTCCATAGCGGCCAGGGTTGCGGGTAGACCTTTGGCCGGGAGAATGAAAATCAAATCAGCCGCTGTGATCTGCCCCTCGCGCAACTGCTCGGGCTTGGGGCTGGATGGCGGCTCCACGCGCACAGTGCCAGATACCTCAACAGTCGATTCAAACAACCCGGTCGCCTCGTTGTAGACGGGCTCAGGCGTTTGAATCACGCGCGTGTAAGTCACATCCTTGCCCAGCTTGCGGACAAGTCTGAACGCGGTCTCACGGGCGCGTTTGTCCAGTGTCATGACCGCACCAATCGCGCTGCAAACGGGCTGATGCTCATGCCGGTTGTGCCCACGCCCATGAAGCGTGACAACAAGCGGTCAATCGCCGGGTATGTGTTGTTGGGCGTTTTGTGATTGTCGTACTCGACCTCGATGCGCCCGACCTTCTCCGATTTGGTGACCTGCCCGTACTCGCCCAGCAACTCCTCGCCATCGGCCTTGAGCGCAAGCTCACATGTGGCTTGGATCAATTGCAGCGGGATCTCGTTGAACGGGTAGTAATACGCCGCCACGTCAGTGGTTACCTGTTGCGGGCTTGGGTACTGGATCGACGGGTCGCGCGGAACGTAGGAGCGAGGCCAGTCGAGCGCCTGGTTCTCTTCGTTGCGATACCCTGCCCATCGCCCGTAGTACGTTTGCTGAATGTAGTCGGTGGCTTTGCGCAACAATGCCTCAATGTCCGTGTCGGTTAAGCCGGATATGTCATTGCCACGCTTGGTGTGGTAGTCGCGGAACTGCGCCACGCTTGCGTAGCTCTCCGCGTCCACCTTGCCTGTGCCGTCCTCTACAATCAGCGCCATGTCTTAAAACTCCAGCAGCGATGCGGAAATGCCAGAACCGCCGGTCACGGCGATCACGCCGCGCAGATACGCGCTGATGCTGTTAAGCGGAATTGCGACTTTGGCACCGGCGGCAATTGAACCAGTGCTGAAACCAGCGGCGACGCTCACCTGCCCAACCCCGGCCACAGGCACGGTTGTTCCGTCTGCGCCGTCAATGGTCACGGTCAGTGCGCCAGCTGTGATGTTGTCCAACTCGAGCACGGGATTGCGGTCGGCGTTGTAGGTGAAAGTGTCGGATGCGGTGAGCGTGGTGCGCGTGACTGTGCGAGCGCCTGTGCCCTGCATGTTTGTTGGTGCTATTGTGGCCATTTTTTACCCCTGCTTTTTGCGTTTCTTGCGATAGTATTGCCCGTCCAGAGGCGGGCGCTTCGGTCTTTTTGGCTGATACGTGGCCATGTCAGAACCGCTTTGTCTTTGGGCGCTTTTTGCGCTCGGGCTGCGGATCAGCAGGGATCAATCCTTCTGCTTTGTGTTGGTTGTGGATTCGCATTACTTCTGCGAATGTCAGGTATTGGGGCTGCGATTCGGTCGGTGCGGATTCCGCAACGTCCTCAACGGCTTCAGTTTTTTTGGCTTTGACCATGGCTTAACCTCATGCTGATAAGCGGGTGGGCCAAAGCCCACCCAGATTGCAATTTAGTTCGTCACCAAGAAAGCAACGGGCACCTGCTTGCGCTCATCAAACACGCGAGTCCAGTTGGCTGCGTTGCGCAACTCTGCCAAGGTGGGGGACACACCGGCCACGCTGGAGGAGGTGAACTGATAGCCAAAGGGGTGCATCAACATGGTTTTGCGGATATACAGGGTCTCAACGCCACCGCCGTTGCCCTGCTCGGGGTCGCGGTCAACTTCAACCGGCACCACTGGGGAGCCCTCGCCGTAGCCGATTGCACCGGCACCGAAGAGGATCGAGGTGTACTCCAACAGGCCGGATGTGGCGTTCAGGGCCACGGGCATGCCGTCATCGATGATCACACGGCGACCCAAGAAAGTTGGGATTTGCATTGTGCCAGCGGAATCAACAATGAAGTCAATGTCGTCGTTGTCGATCATGCGCTTGTAAATCACGCTGTGCACTGCGATAGCACCGGTGTTTTCAAACGCATCACCCAGGGTGAAGGCGGCGGATGTGAAGTTGGCGCGGGTGAAACCGTTTTCAACAGCGGCGGCACCTGCAGTTTGACGCGCGGCATTGAATACCATGTCGCCGGAGTTGGCGGCCACGTTGTCGTTGTACAGACCAACCGTGCAAGCGATCAAGCGAGCTTGGTACTGACGCGCCCACCATGCGTCTGTGCGTGCGGCAATGCGCTGCATGGCGTTTGAGCCTGCAATCTCGGAGGCCAGATCGGTGGCAGACCATGACTTGTTCAGATACGCAATCCGGGCGATTTGGTCGCCGGTGCTGATCTTTGCTGGGGTTGAGGTTTGCGCGGGGTCGTCGGTGGAGTAGTTTGGCTCAGAGTCGGCCAAATCTTTCCAGAAAGGCACGTCAACGATTTTGCCGCCGCTGTTGGCTTTGTTGACCAACTCGGGTGATGTGACGATAACGCCAGATTGCCAAAATGCTGTCAGGGCCATGGTGTCTTTGGCCTGGTAATCCAAAAACACTGCGGGTTCGATAATGTCTGAAAGGCGTACTGTAGACATGGTTTAATTTCCTCTATTCAGTTTGTTTCTTAAGCGCCTCGTATTGCGCCGGGTTTGTTCGATACAAAGTTGTACGTTCCTCAGAGGTCATATCCTTAAATGGCTTCTGAGTCCCGCCATTTTGTGACCCGGCGGCACCGCCACCAGAGTTCCGAGGCGCAGCGACAAAGTGTTTACCCGTGTCGCTTGCCGCCCATTCCTTAATCGCATCCATCATGGGCTTGTCACCCAAAACCGCTTGCAAACCGCTGTCATCAGCCTTGATTGCAGCCTGTTGACGCAGTAGCGCCTTGGCTGCATCCATGAATTGAGGCGCAACGCCTGCCTTGGCCAGTGCATCAGTCAAACCGCCGTCAATGAGGTACTTTTGCAAAGCGCCATCTTTCTCACCGAGATTTTTGGTCAGCTTTTCAATCTCTGCTTTGTAAGTCTTTTCAGCCTTGCTCAGCGCGGATTTTGTTTCCTCAAGGTCCGATTTCAGTTGCTCGTATTCAGCCGGGTCAATTTCCGCGCCTCTCGCTTTTGCCTTGAAGGTTTTCACCTCTGTTAACAACTCGCGATTTTTTGCGGCCAGTGATTCGTTTGAGTCTTTGAGCGCCTTTACTTCGGCTTGCAGTTCTTCTAATGTCATGGTGATTTACCCTCAGGGTGCGATTGGTGGCACAGCCACAATTGATAGGGCACGGCCCTAGTTTTCATCATTCTAACAACGTGCGCAAAATATGCAACTTTATTGACCGTAGCGTGCTTGCAATTCGCGCAGCGTCAATGGATTGCCCGACTGATCAAGCAAATCAGCCAACGTGAGTTTTTTCTCGCGCCACAAGTCGGCCCGGCCTTTGCCCAAGTATTCGTCCTGCCAGGCTTTGGGCTTGGCGGCCAAGAACTCCTCGAACGTGCGCTTGGCCGGAACCTCGCCGTCCATGCTCGCGCGAACAGATGGGCTGTAATCGGCAATGTCCAGCCCCAACTCTTTGAACGATTTGACGCGAGGGGACCATCGGGAGCGACAACCGAAGTGCCGAGGGATTGGTCGATATGGCAAGCTGTGCCCGATCGGTTCCTTGGTGACCGCGTCAAATTCCTTGAGGTCATAGGACGCGCACAACTCGGTCGTGCGGCTGTCCAAGGTCGCCAAGCTCACAATGGATTTAATGATGTCGGCATTGGCTGAGTAGGTAGCAAGCATGGCGTTGCTGCTGATTTCCTGCACGCTGGTGCGCACAAGCGTGTTGAGGTTGGCCCGGGTGATGCCAATGACCGTGCCCTTGGCCGACTGCTGCGTGAGTTTTTCTTTGTCGCCACGAATACGGCGCATGATTTGCCCGTTGGTCTCGCCCAGCGATATGCCAGCGCGGATGGCTTGGGTGAGCCGAAACTCGGTGTCGCCTTGCCCGCGCTTGAGCCAATCGCGCATTGGCGTGTTTTCAATAACAATCTCACGCGCCACCCCCGCAATCGCCGCTTCGGTTGGCAGACTGGCCATCAGGTTTGCACCCACGGCGGCGTTAAAAGATTGCCGCGCCCATGCAGCCTCGTCAGCGGCCAATTGTGGAAACTCTGTGGATAACTGGTCGGCCAGCACGCCATATGTGTCTGCCACCAGCGTGCGGATCTCTCGAATGAGGGCAGACAGTCGGGCTTTGTTGTAGTCCGTGAGATCGCCTCGGAACTGCTCCTCAATGTCCAAGGCCAGGTCGCGCATCAAGCGCAGGATGTTGTTTTGTAGGCTGCCCGTGTACCGATTGAGGTCAAGTTGGCGCTCGATTGCAAGGTCGGCCAGTTTGTCGGAGAGGTTCACTTACCACGCCCGAAAATGGATTTTTTACCACTCGGCCCAGGCTCGTTGATGAGCGCCTCAAGCACCTGGTCAGGCTCGGGTTTGCTTACCCCGTCAATCTTTTGCAGCAACCCCGCCAACTCAATCTCGGGGTCAAACTCCGACGGAATGTCCATCCCCAGGTGTGCATAGACCCCGCGCAGCACCGTGGCGAAAATATCCACCACATTGTTGTGATCGCCCTCAGACTCAACGCAGGAAACCGCAATGTCAACGGCTGGAATGTCATCGGCCTGGCAGTACACCGTACACCGCGCCCCACCAATTACCACCTCGCGGCACCGCACATTGCTCCCAAAATCAACAGTCCCCGCCCGCTTCCATTCGCTCATGATTCAACCCTTTAGACCAATGCCAGCCAATATGGCCGTGATAATTGCAAACACCAGCGCCCAACCCACGCGGGACACTGCCACATCGGCTCTGTCGGCCTTTTGTTTGAACACATCATAATCCGATGTGCGCTTTTCTTGCGCATCGCTGTGCTTGGCCACCTCGTTGATCTTTTGATCCAACAACACGATTTTGGATAGCTGCTCGGCAATCTTGTTGAGTTTTTCGTGGATGGCGACGGTGTCTTGCTTGAAGTCTTTCCGCAGGTCATTGACCTGCTCGTGATTCTCGTCGTGCTGTGCGCGGCACTGATCGTTGTACTTTTCAACCTTGGCGGTCAACTCCGCAATTTGGTAAGCCACAAGCTCATTTTTCTGGTCCGGCATCGGTTTGTTCCGTTGTCAGTCTGTTGTACGCATCCGTGGCCGCGCTCTGTATTGGCGAGGGCACCCAGTCTTGGACCATCTGAATTGTGTCAAGCGCGGGCTGTAGCTCGTGGATCTCGCTGTGGTACCGACCGCCGTCTCTGGGGTCCAACACCGTGTCGGGCAAATCCAGCGCACCCGAATCAATCACCACCGCACCGTCTTTAAAAGCCACCTCAGCATGGTCCTTGGGCAAATTGTAAGGGGTTTCCTTACTTGGTGCATCTAAAATCCTCTCAACCTCTGCGACCACGGCGGCGGGGATCGCAGACTCAAGCGCAGGCGGCTCTCCAAACTCCGTGCAAAACTCGGCAATCGCGCGCGCCAGGGTTTCGTGCGTGGCGCTGACAATGGATTGGATTTTCTCAGCAATGACCGGCGTGCACTCGGGCAGCCGGTGAAAAAAAGCGGGGGCGTCAAAATAGTCATACCCGGCTGTGGCTTGATTGGATTCAAACTGCACGGGCTTTATTTCATATCCATGCACAGCAAGGGTTTTGGCATCGTCAGTGTGGCGTTCAATCTCGCGCAAGGCGGCCATCAGTGCAACCATGTTGATACTCTCGTTTCTGCGTCGTTGATAAAGCATTGTCGCATTGCCTAAAGTGTTAACGTTGGGTTGTTGCTTAATTTGACATTTCGCCCGGATCTATGGGCTCGGCGTTTGTTACAAGCAGCGACGCGCCGCAATTCCACATGCCTGGTAAGTTTTCTTGGCGGTGGTCAGCGATGTAAGTTTCGCGCACCAATACCGAGTCTCGGTACACCTCGTGGGTTGTGGTTCGGACCTGAACGCCGCAGCTTGGGCAAGTCATTACACTATGCATACCCATCACAAGTCCTCCAGATATGCATCGAAAATAGCATCAACGTTTAGAGTACCACTTACAATCTCAATGTAAACATTTGTTAAAAATATTTTTGGCAAATCCGAGTCATCTCGAAAGCTGCCTGACTCAAGTCCAGCTACCCCGCCCGATGCACGCAGACCAAAAGAGTATTTAAGCTCGCCTGCAAGCCCATCGCGCACCCTAAATCGTCCAGCTGTGTTGGCCGCACTGTTTGTGATACTGCCGCTGACGTTATGGCAAACAAGTTTCTTTCCGGACGGAACGGTGTAAGCAACGCCGCTCGCGGTTCTGCCCTCAGTTACAACTACAGGCCTTGTACGCCCTGCCACTTGATCAATTCGAGCGCCGGGGACTATATACAGGCTTCCATTGCTTGTTACTTTGCCGTCTTGGTAACCCGCCCCGGCAACATCACTCAAACCCGAAAAAATGGCTTTTACAGGCTTAACCTTCGTGCGCGGGTCAACTTGCGACCCGGCGGGGATCATGGAGCTTTCGGGGTATACCCCTTGCTTGCGCGAGACAATTTTGATCGTGCCGCCGCTTCCAGTCAGGTCGGTGAACTTCAGGCGCACGTTCGTCAGCTCGAGCGGCGCACCAAACGAAAATGTTGCTTGGCCGCCAACCAAAGAGCCGTTGATAGTCACGGGCAAAATTCGCATCACATCGTTTGGCCCAGGTGCACCCGGATTGGTCGCACTGGTTTCTTCAACTGTGACCAAGATGCGATTGGATGCGCCAATCTCACAATTTGACAAAAGCCAGTTAAAACCCTCCTCCGTCACCCACGGGGTATTTACTGTGGCACTTGCGCCAATGACAAAAGACCCGCTTAGATCGGCAATCGTTTGGCGGTCGGATGCAATGTTGATCTCAACAGGGGCAAGGCGCAATTGATCGTCAGTCAGCGGACCACTAACCGGCATTGGATCCGCAGCACTTACAGGCGTGGTCACTCCACCCTTAAGCCAGCCAAAAAGATTCAGAACGTTAAAGGATGGCATGGATGCTTTCCGTGTAGTAGTCGGTGCCGGGCACGCTGGTGTAGACGATCGACGGGCCTGTGTTGACAGGCTGCTCGTCAATGTAAATCTCGCGCTTCTCGGCAATCATTCGCAAAACGGTTTCCTGAGACACGCCGCGCCCGGATTTGCCCTGCGCAGTCTGCCCGTCTTTGCCCCGTGGCAGCGTAATATCCTGCGCGCGCCCATCGGTCAAAATGATGCGCACCGTCTCTTCGTTGAGTTGGATTATCGTTTGTATGCCCGTGCCATCTGCACCCGGTTTGCCTGGTGCGCCGGGCAGGCCATCGCGGCCCGGTTTTCCGTCAGCGCCATCAATTCCGTCTCGCCCATCGCGTCCGGGTCTGCCGTCCAGCCCGTCAACGCCAGACGGTCCCATGGGTCCAGCGGGTCCGGTGTCGCCCTTGGGTCCAGCAGGGCCAGCGGGTCCAGGTGGGCCCATGTCGCCAGTGTCGCCCTTATCCCCTTTGGCCAACTCAGCCATGCTCGACACCCGGTCGCGCAGTGCAGCAACGGCTTCAAGGGTCAACTCAAGGATGGCGTCATTGCGGGTGGGCATTAAACCCCCAACCTATCACGAATCCGCTGCAACACGCCGGCCCGCTCATCGTCGCCCAAGTCGCCGCCCTGGGCAAACTCAGGTGCGCTAGTATCAAGCCGGGCCTGCTCATCCTCAAACAGCGTGCCATCAGCAATGATCTTGCCGGTTTGCAGGTTCTCAAACAGCGTTTGTTTGCTGATCGCGCCAGACTGCCATGCCGCAACAAGCGCGGTCAATTCCTGCGGGCTCAATCGTTGCGCACCGAACTCGCTGTTGAGCGACACGGTGATTTCACCACCAATCCCCGCCCACTGTGCAGCATACCGCAGCGCAATCTCAAGCCCCTCAGACGCAACCTTGGCAATGCTGCCCAGTGTCGCATGCTCGCCCGCGTACTTGATCATGGTGGTTTCGGTGCTCTCGGCTGATCGCTTGGACTCCTCCAGCATGCGAGCGCCCAACACGGCCATGCGGTGCTCTTTGGCCTTCAATTCATCGGACAGGGATTTGAGTCCCACCCCCGTGAACTCAAGAAACTCCGCCTTGGCTTGCGGATCAGGGAACACCCAGGCCGTGGTTGAGCCAATGCTCAGTGATTGATTGGGCTCAAGCTGCACGCCCGACACCACGGGGGTAGGCAGGCCGGTGAAGTGCAATCCGTGCTCGAAGTCGGCTGTGTTGCGGTAATGCGCGATGTTTTGGTTCACCAAGTCGAGCATCGGTGGCTTGCTCACATCGGCGCACACCTCGCCCGCGTTGATGATGCAAAACGGGATGTAGGGGATTGGTTGATTGCGACTGAGCGGGAATGAATCCTCGCCCAACTGCACCCACTCGTCTTTTTTGTTGGGGTCGCGCCTGTACAGCCGCACACGGTAGCGCCCTTCAAACAGATCCAACACCCGGCATTGCTCAACGGTGGATGACTCAAACTCGTTGGCACCAGGCACCTCAACAGACTCCATGAGCCGGATCATTGTGTAATCGGTCGCGCCGTTGACCGTGCCCAATCGCCAGTCGACGATGCTCTCGGCGTTGTACGTGCGGATGTACGGGCGCAGATTGAGTGCCTCGGCCTGGCCAATGGTGATCGCGTCTGTGGCGCTGTCCGGGTGCTCAACAATCAGACCCAGGCGACCAACGGCGAGCAACTCCTCCACCACATGGTTGGCCAAGTTGTAGATGCTGGTGCCGTCTAGCGCAATGTCTTTGAGCCAGTCTTGCATGGCAGCCGGCACAGTGATGCGCGGGGCGGTGGAAAACACCATGCCTGATAGCGCCTCAAGTGTGCGGCCTGATGCACCAAACACCGTGGCGCGATGCATGTAGACGGTGTATTCCTCAATCGTCTGCCCTTTGAGCCTGGGCAGGTATCGCTCGCCAGCCGCATAGATTGCGTCTTGCCCCTCGATCATGTCCCGGCACCGTTTCCACTGCCCCATGTGTTTGGCGTATTGCGTGTTGACGGTATCCAATTTGGGCATGGCGGGGGCTCACAGAAGGGTTTTTGGCATTGTAAGGGCAGATTTTCGGGGGGTCAAATGCCGAGGATTTTTGCACCACTGACTTTTCCGTGTATGGGCCACTCATAGTCCACCATGTAGCCTATGGCGGTGGTGATGTGTTGGAACTCGGTTTCCTCTTCCAAAAACGTACTATTGCCCTTGGTTTGCACAGTGGAAAGTCCTTTGTGTGTGTATGGGCATTTGATTGGATTGACATACAGTGACACCTCGCCCGCTGCATTCTTGATCTTGGCGCGCACGGCGTTTTGTCGGTCTTTGATAGCTGGTGCGGCGGGCTTTACTTTGCGCGTCACCTGCCATTTGTTGGCCCGCAAGTAGTTTTCCATCTCCGTGTAATCGGATGCGTGGCCATGCTTCTCCCCGGCGCGTCCAGCGGGGTCTCCGTACATCAAAACATGCTTGTTACTGTGATTTTTGTACCGCTCAACAAACTCCTCAGCCGATTGCCTGGATACCGCGCTGGTCAAGATAATCTCATCAAGACAATAAAATTTATTGCCGCGCCTCACGCCAATACCTGAGCTCATGGGCGTGTAGTTAAAATCGTGGTACCAGTGCAATTGCTCATGGGGTTGGATTGTCTCGGTCGTGTAATTGTCGGGGCTGTAGTCCTCATAAATTCGCCCGGTCGCAGTCTCAAAGCTCGCTCGGAATTCCTGATTGTACTGACGGCGTGACATTATTTTTTTTGCCTCTGCCGCCATTTCTGGGAAAACCTCTTCGGTCATCCAGTGAAACACCTTGTAATCGGCGCTCAAGCCGATTTTTGCTTTCTCGCAAAGGTCGTAATAATGATTCAATCCATCCGGCACGCCAAGCAGCCAACACCATGCCCGATATTCAGGCCTGCGTGGGTCAATCGTGTTCAGCGCCGGGTAGATGTTGGCTTCCCATGCCTCAGGGCGCACGTCTGCAAATTCATCTATGCCGCCGCCAGTCCACGGAATACCCTCAATACGCTCAGGCTTATCCAAGCCAATCACGTGAATCTCCGACCCCGTTGGTGTGTAAATGATGCGGTCGGACTCGGAGGGCTTCTTGGGTAGCATCGAAGCAAAGCAAAATTCTTTCAGGTCTTTCCAGAATATTTTTTTTGCTTGGTCATGGGTGGGTGCGGCGGCGAAATACATGCCCGGTACATCAAAGGCGCGTTTAACCAAAAACCGCTTGAATCGCTCCGTTTTTCCAGAACGCCTTCCAGCAGGAACAAGCGGGAAACGAACGCCATTATCAACGGCTTTGATTAAATCCAATTGAACTGGATGCGGTTTTAATTCATACCATCGTTCTAAATGGCGATTAAGTAAAATCGAACTCATTTAATTGGGTAGGCTTTTAATTGCAGCAGATAATGCGGAAACCAAATCTTCAGGAGTTTCTGATTCTTGCTTTTCTCGCCACTTATCTCGCTGGCGATTTTTAAGCCAGAAAATGCATGCAGTGGTATCAGGTGGATAATGCTTGATTGTTGGGGTAATTACAATTTCAGAGCCTTGGCCATCGCCCAGGCTTACGGTTCTAATATCATCTTCAGGATGAGAATATCCCAATGCTCGACGATAAAGGCTTTGAACCACTTCAGCGTCAGACAAATCCTTTCCGCGCTTTAAGGCCTCCGAAAATTTCGGGTGTTGAGTTTTCCACAAATGAAACGTGGATTCGGCAACATCAAAAACTTGTGCCATCTGTGCGTCAGTCATGCCGAACCTGGCCAGCTTCTCAGCTTGCTCAATGTACTCAGGTTTGAACGACGATGGGCGACCTGCTCCCATGAATTACCCCACTCCAAAAGTTCCCCAAAAAATACCACGCCGGGGCGGGGGTGGCAAGTTTGGGTTCAATCCAAAAAACCACCACCAACCGAAAATTCTCACTTCGTTCCCGACAACTTTGAGAACGTGGAGAGCCGCATAAACATTAGTTATTATTAATAATTATATTAATTATCTAATACTATGTCTTACCGTTTCTTTAGTCTTTTAGGCTCTCTTGTTTTTGTGTGTATAACACACCCATCCCGAAAATTTGAGAAAAAACGGCTGAAAGCCTTACCCACATTGGGTTTGCACGTTCTCAACAAAAAGAAAACGTTCTCTTTACTCATCTTGGATGCAAATTTCGGTGATGAACTTGAGCTTCTTGCCTTTTTCGTCGTAGGCCACCACTTCGCCCAAATCCTGCATGTGCATGAGGGTGTCGCCAAACTCCTTACTGGACATTTTGGACACACGGAGCAATTGCGACCTGGCAACGCATTTGCCTTCTTCGACCGCCTCGCGCTCCATGTTTTTCTGATACTTGAACTCGCCCTTCAACACCTTGGCGATCAAAGTCCTCAAACGGGCCGCACGCTCGTTGATTTCATTGGCATGTAGGTTGGATCGGACAAAGGCCAAAATCGCCTCATCGGAGGCGTATACGGCTTGCGTGGCCCATTGAACATGGGCCGGGGTAATCATGGGGCTGGTCGGGTCGTCCCAAACGGCCAAAACACCGCAAATCCGCTCGATTTTTTCAAATGACCGGGCGTAGAGGCTGGGAGCCACTTTGTGACTGCGGTCCCGGCTGTGTTCGCAATTGACCAGCAAATCATCAAGCATTTGGTGGGCGCTGGGAGTCTCCCCAACGATAATGGAGCCCACAGAAGCCCCTACACCGGCCTGGGCGAGTTTGTTGATACTTGTCATGGCATCCAACACGGCGATGCAGCTGGCGGGGATTTTGACCCCTTGGCTTGGCCTTTTGGGCCGAACATCGTCACGGCCAATCACAAAAAGCATGCGACCAAACAAACCGTCCGTCAGGTTTGACTCACTGAAAGCCGAGGCAAAGCCCTCCAAGGTGCTAAAACCCAACAGTGACACACACGGGTTGGGCACAGCCGTGTTTTCCACAATGCTGTGGGCTTGGGCTTTGGCCCGGATGCGTTTGTTGTACACCCCACGGGAGGCTGAGTACAGCTTCAACAGCACGGCCACCAAGTCCTGCAGGTGGGCGGGGGCCCGGGCATCGTTCACGGCTTTGAGCAAAAAAGCCATCTCGTCAATGGAGGCCAATTGATTTTGTCGGGGTGACAAATAATCCTCCAGGGCCGCGCCCGAGGCTGGTTTCCCCAACACGGTGCCCCCGGAATACCCCACAACGGTTTCGGCAATCATGCGGGGGTTGTCTTTGCCACCGCCTGACTGCAAAGCCCCAATGCCGTAAAGGTTGAAACGCCCGCCTGAGCCGGTGGAATACTCCCCGTTGATCGAGGCGGCCATGGCGACCAAAGCGGCCAAAGTGGCCAATTCTGGTTGCTCTTTAAACGCCGAATCCAGTGAGCATTGCACAATGTCAGCCATGGCACCCTTGAATGGGGCCGGGAAACCCTTGTCTGGGGTTATTGGCTTTGGATTGGGTAGCACTGGGGCCTGGGATTGACCCAAGGTTTTCATGATCAAAGACAGGTCAACCGGCTGATCTGCTTGATCTCTGTCCGCAAAATGGTTGATGACTTGCAAAATGTTGTCATCGTCAATGGGGTCTGAGGGGTCAAAATAGGTGTCAATGGCATGCTGGACCAACATGCGCACCTCATCACGAACAAGGCCTTTACCGGACCTGGATGCGATGTAAACCTTCAACAATGCACGCCGGTTGTCCCCCGTTTTTAGTTTTCTCCCAAAATGGCGCGTGGCCATCTCGAAAATGTTCAGACTATAATCAGATTGATCTGATTCGTCATTTTTGTGGGCCAGTGGCTTTTTATAAACCGCAATGTCGTCTAATTCGTCCAATTCATCAACAAAATGCCCGTCTTCTAAATCGTCAAATGTGCAAGTGACAATATATTGAACACCTGAAACAGGACCAAAATAATACGACTGAGATAATGTGAAAGACTCATGAGACAAAATCCCGCCCAAAGCCCCATTAACCCTACCCAATAATGCCGAACGCAAATGGGGGGCATGGTCTTTTGACAGTGGGGCCAAAACACGCCAGCGGGGGGATTGGGCTGTGTACGAAGGAGAGCTGTACAAAATCGCCTTAATTCCGGCTTTTTCAAGCAACGATTGTGCTTGTTCAATGGACACCTGGCCGCCGTCGTAGTCGCCCTCAACGCCGGTGATGGCCACCACATTTCGATCGTGCCGAAGGCTGTTTTTTGCAGTTCGGTGCCCACCAAAAACGGCCAATTTGATCCATGGGCATTCGGATTTGATTTGTGATTCTTTGGCGGTTTTGAGCGTTTCAATGAGTTCATCAAGTGTTTGATCGCGCAGCTCGCAGCGCATGGCCGATTGGTTGGGGAAGAAGGTCCATTTCATTGGCCAACCCCCTCCAGGTAATCAGACAAAGCCTTCACGGTCTCATAAAGCGGTTTGCCGTCCTCCCTCATCAATCTGTAAACCGTTGCCGGGTGCACCCCTGCGGCTTCAGCCACCTTAAATAAATTGGCGTGTTCAAGCCTTTTTTTGATTTGCTCAACTGTAAGCATTTTTCACCTGTGCTAAAAATTTTTGCGAACGTGTTGACAGAATAGCACTCGCTTGCTAATCTTTCAACAACCTGACCAACCGGCAGGGGCGAAACGAACAAGGAAAATCATGACAGAAATTGACACCTTGGCGGCCAAACTGGCCGCTGCCAAAGAAGCCGAGGATGCCGCCAAGGCCATCCGAATTCAAGCCGAACAAGCGCTGATCGACCTGCTGGGTTGTTTGGATGAAGGCGCAAAAACTCACAAAGGCGAAGCCTGGAAAGTCACCATCACTGGCAAGGTAAACCGCACGCTGGATGTGGCCTGTTGGGAAGCCATCAAAACCTACATCCCCGAGGCCTTTCGGCCAGTCAAATACAAGCCCGAGATTGACGTCACGGGGCTCAAATGGCTCAAAGACAACCAACCGGGCGTTTATGCCACTGTATGCCAAGCCATCAGCGCCAAGCCTGGCAAACCCAGTGTTACCTTTTCGGAGATCAAATAATGGCCATTGACCTTAAAAAATTGACCCGCCCAGTGGGCGAGCGTCCGTGTTTGTTTACCTTTGTGGCTGAGGGTGGTTTGGGTAAAACAACCTTGGCCGCCATGTTCCCGCGCCCTGTGTTCATCCGAACCGAAGACGGTACACAGTCCATCGTGGGGAGCGATGCGGTTTTGTTTGATGTGGCTCAATCCACAGATGACATATTCGATCAAATCTCCGCACTGGTTGAGCAGGACCACAATTTCAAAACACTGGTCATTGATTCGATCACGCAACTGAACACGATGATCGAAGCGGAAATCATTGCCAGCGACCCCAAAAACCCAAAATCACTGAATCAGGCCCTTGGAGGGTATGGTGCCGGGCACAGCGCGGTAGCCGAACGCCATCGGGAGATTCGCCAGGCCTGCGGGTATTTGTCGCAAGTCAAGGGCATGCACGTTGTGTTTATTGCACACGCCGACAGTGAAACCGTGGACTTGCCTGACAGCGACCCATACAGCCGTTACACCATTCGGATGAACAAAAAGTCAGTGGGCCACTATAGCGACAACGTGGATTGTGTGGGGTTTATCAAACTCAAACGCTTTTTGCGCGGTGACACCGACAACAAAAAAGCGATCAGTGACGGTACCCGAATCATCACCTGCTACCCAACGGCCAACCACATTTCAAAGAACCGCTTTGGAATCAGCGAGGACTTGGTTTTTGATTTGTCCTCAAACCCTTTTGCACCCTACCTTGGAGAGTAAACCATGAGCAACATTTTCAACAATTTCAACGCCGCCGAAGTCCAACCCATGGAAAGTCGTGATGTGCTGCCTGCAGGCAAATACATTGCAGCCATTGTGGACAACGAGATCAAGCCCACCAAATCAGGGACTGGTGAACGCCTGAACCTGACTTTTGAAATCCTCGAGGGTGAGCACAAAGGGCGCAAGGTTTG
>DASUEF010000207.1:0-1266 GCA_036275215.1 Limnobacter sp.
AAGCGCCGTGTGGCCTTGTGCCGCCTATTGATGAGCAAACCCGACATGCTACTCCTGGACGAACCGACCAACCACCTGGATGCAGAATCGGTGCACTGGCTTGAGCAGTTTTTGCACAAATTTCCAGGCACGGTGGTGGCAGTTACGCACGACCGCTACTTTTTGGACAACGCGGCCGAATGGATTCTTGAATTGGACCGTGGCCACGGCATTCCCTGGAAAGGCAACTACAGCAGTTGGCTGGACCAAAAACAAGATCGCCTGAAACAAGAAGAGGCCAGTGAATCGGCCCGCCAAAAAGCACTGAAAAAAGAACTGGAATGGGTGCGACAAAACCCCAAAGGCCGCCAGGCCAAATCCAAGGCGCGTATTGCGCGCTTTGAAGAGCTGTCCAGCCATGAATACCAAAAGCGCAACGAAACCCAGGAGATTTTCATCCCTGTGGCCGAACGCTTGGGTAACGAGGTGATTGAGTTTGAAAACGTCAGCAAGGCCTTTGGCGACCGCCTGCTGATCGACAACCTCAGCTTCAAGATTCCACCCGGTGCCATCGTCGGTGTAATCGGCCCCAACGGCGCGGGCAAGTCCACGCTGTTCAAAATGATTGCAGGCAAAGAGCAGGCCACCAGCGGCACCATCAAGATTGGTTCAACAGTGCGCATGGCCATGGTGGACCAGGCACGCGACAGCCTGCCCAACGACAAAACCGTGTTCGATGGCGTGGCCGAGGGCGCTGACATTCTGACGGTGGGCAAGTTTGAAATGCCCGCGCGTGCGTACCTTGGACGTTTCAACTTCAAGGGTGGGGACCAGCAAAAAATCATTGGCAATTTGTCTGGTGGCGAACGAGGCCGCTTGCATCTGGCCAAAACGCTGATTTCAGGTGGCAACCTGTTGATGTTGGACGAACCCTCCAACGACCTGGACGTGGAAACTCTCCGAGCCCTAGAAGATGCCCTGCTGGAGTTTGCGGGCACCGTGCTGGTGACCTCCCACGACCGCTGGTTTTTGGACCGGATTGCCACGCACATCCTGGCCTGTGAGGGCGATTCACAGTGGGTGTTCTTTGACGGCAACTTCCAAGAATACGAAGCGGATAAAATCAAGCGCCTGGGCGAGGAAGGTGCTCGACCCAAGCGTGTTCGTTACAAGCCTTTGAAGTAAAGCTTTCAGCGAGCGAGTTAAGCGGGGCTCACTTTGTTGTGTGTTTTGGTCTCAAAATCACTGGCATCGTGACGCTCCCACAACTGCTCCTCGGGCTTGCCC
>DASUEF010000208.1:0-29245 GCA_036275215.1 Limnobacter sp.
AGTAACGCTCACCCTCTGCACTTAGCCCAATTCGGCGAGTGCTGCGGTTAAGCAGGCGCACCCCCAGGCGGGCCTCCAATGCGGCCAAGCGGCGGCTCACGGCAGGCGGGGTCACATCAAAGGCAATGGCGGCGCTGGCCAGGCTGCCATGGCGGACCAACTCGGTGAAAAAGGCCAGGTCGGAGAGGTGCTTCATGGGGTTAATTCGTGTTTTTTTATTAATAATATTTTAAAACCTAGAGCATTGATGATTATTTTTAAATGAATAGACTGAGCTCTCCACATCACACAGCCATGCACCATGTTCGGTTTGTCTTATCCGGAGTTGTTTGTCTTCCTCACCCTGGGTGCGGCACTGGGCTTTTTTGGTGGGCTGTTTGGGATTGGGGGCGGCATCATTGCCGTGCCCCTTTTTATTATTGGTTTTGGCATGGACCAGGCGCTGGCCCAAGGCACCGCCCTGGTGCTGATGGTGCCCAACCTGCTGGTGGGCTGGTGGCGCTACAACCAGCATCACAAACTGCCCTGGGCCGCCACGCTGGGCATTGGCGCCACCGCCACGCTCACCACTTGGCTCACCGCCAAGTTGGCCGTGCAACTGGACCAAAACATTCTTCACTGGATTTTTAACCTGTTCATCCTGGTGGTGGGGCTGCGCATGTTCTGCCTGCGCAAACCCAGCGACCACCACGCTGGCAAACCGCTGGACGCTGCGCCCAATCTAAAAGCCATGCCGGTGGTGGGTGTGCTGGGCGGCACCAGCATGGGCCTGTTGGGCATGGGTGGTGGGTTGGTGGCCACGCCCATGCTCACCACCGTGCTAAAGCACACACAAACCACGGCACAGGCCCTGTCCCTGGCCTTGGTGGCCCCAAGCTCGGTGATGGCCTTGTACACCTACGCCAATGCCCAGCGGGTGGATTGGCACTTGGGTTTGCCCTTGGCCATCGGCGGGTTATTCACCGTGTCTGCGGGCGTGGCCATGGCGCACCATTTGCCCGAGCGTGCCTTGCGCAAAAGTTTTGCTTCAGTGATGGTGGTGGCTGCTGTGTGGCTAAGCGTGCAATCCCTTCAAATTTAAGGTATCTATACGGTTTAAGCGCTTTTGCCCAAACCTTGCCTCCATGAAACTGGCTGTACTCTTCCGCTTTGTGCTGTTTGCCACGCTCATGGGGCTTGCCTCCAACATCGTGATGGGCAAACGCGCACACGAGCTACAAGCCGCACAGGCCAGGTTAATGGCCGATCGTCTGGCCAGCGTTAATCAGCTCCGCCTCATTCAATCCGAATTTGACGCCCTGCAAACTTTGGTTGCTGCGTACGTGGTGAGCAAAAACAGCCTGCACTTGGTGAATTATTACGAGCTTCTGGACACCCACGCTGGCCAACGCAAATACGCCGAACCCGTGGACAACGTGTACTGGAGCAATTTGATTGCTGGCAATGTTAAGCCTGTGCAGCTGGTGCCAGCCGCCGCCCAAACCCTGGAACAGCGGCTTGCCTTGCCAAAACATATTGCGCCGGAGGTACAGCCCAAGCTCAACCTGCCCATTCAACGTGTGATGGCCTTGAGCAAACAGCTGCGAGAACGCGAGCAAATTATTTTTGCGCTCACGCAGGGGCTCTATGACCCCGATCTGGCAACGTTTGTGTCGGAAGCGCCCGTTAGGGACGACCTTGCAATTCAGATGCTGTTCTCGGAGGAACACCTCGGCATGAGCAATGCGATTCGAGCCGAAATCCAAGGGCGGATTGGTCTTGTGGAGCGGGGCTACCAGCACGCGCTGGAGCAACAGGCCAAAATTATCAACAGCACCGCGCAAGTTGATTTTTATGTGGGCCTACTCATCACAATTCTTCTATTGCTTGGCTTGGCGATTATCCAACGCTATGTTGTGCAGCCACTTCGGGAGTTAAACGTAATCAGCAAACAAATCGCTGAAGGCAATTACAACATCACCATCCCCCGCGCGAAAGTCATCACCGAGATTGTTAACCTGATCCGCGGATTTGCATTGATGATCGGCGCTTTTCGACGGGAGCTGGAACAAGGCGAAGCCGCGCGCGCTGCCGAGATGGCCGCCATGGAGGCCAAGGTGGGGCGCGAAAAAGCCGAGGCCCAGGTGCAGGCCCGCAGCATGTTACTGGCCAACATGAGTCATGAAATCAGAACGCCCATGAATGCGATTCTGGGCATGACGGCTCTTACGCTGAAATCTAATATTCCCGAACGGGAACGCAGTTACCTGCTCAAGGTCCAGGACGCCGCTCGGTCTTTGTTAAGACTACTCAACGACATTCTGGATTTCTCAAAAGCGGAATCGGGCATGGTGGAATTTGAGCACATACCATTTACGCTCGACGAGGTGCTTGCCAATTCCTTTTTGGCCGTGCAAAGCCAGGCGGCCAGTCGCAAATTACTTTTGCTCAATCACATGGCGGAGGGTTACACGGCGCTGCTGGGTCAGCGGCTTGTGGGCGACCCAACCCGACTGCGCCAGGTGCTCACCAACCTGTTGAGCAATGCGGTGAAGTTCACGGAGCTTGGCTCCGTGAGGGTGTACTCCCGCTTACAAACGCGTAGCGACATTGGTCTGGACCTGCGCATGGAGGTGCACGACACCGGCGCAGGCCTGAGCAAATCACAAATCGAGAGAATATTTGACAAATTTGCGCAAGCAGACAACTCCATCAATCGTCGTTATGGCGGCACAGGATTGGGCCTGAGCATTGCGAAAGAACTGGTGACCCTGATGGGCGGACGGATTGGCGTGGAAAGCACCCCCGGCAAAGGCAGTTGTTTTTGGTTCGAGGTGCCGCTGGACTATGACAGCGATGTACTAACCAAAGCCATGCCTTTGGTGGGAGAACGCGCGGTGCTCTTGCATCTTCCTGGTATCGAAGCCCAAGCGAGCGCCTCTGTGCTGCGGGGCCTCGGATTGAATACTTTGGTGGTGCATTCGGTGGATGAGTTTGTGAATGCCTTGCACACACAACGCCAGCATATGGTGGTGATGCAGTCGGGCCTTTTCGACGAGGAGCGAGTTGTGCCAGAGGCTTTGGTCACCGCACTGCAAGAAAGCGCTGCCCGTTTGCTGGTGCTTGACCGCGACCTCATGTCCGCCGACAGCCCACTGCTCCGCAAGATTCCAGAGCACCTGCTCCATCGCCTAGGTCATATTTCTCATCCCGTGCTCATTCAGGACTTGTTGATTAAACCGGCAGCCGCTGGCGGAACCATGGACACAGGCTCCATCGACGCAGAAGCCAAAATCCACTTGCATGGCAAGCGTGTTTTGGTGTTGGAAGATCACCCGGTGAATCAGGTTTTAATTCGCGCACTGCTCGAGAATGCGGGCATGGAGGTTAACCTGCAACCCCATGGCCAGGCTGCACAAACCTTATTGGACGATGACGAATGCCCTGATTTTGATTTGTGCATCACCGACCTGGAGATGCCCGTGATGGACGGCTACGCGTTCACCGAATGGCTGAGGGAACAGACCCGATGGATGGATTTGCCAGTGATTGGACTGACTGGGCATGCATTTCCCGAAACCCGGGCACGTTGCATGGACGTGGGCATGGACAGTTTCATCACGAAGCCCATTGAAACAGCCCAGTTGTACCTCACGCTCATGGAAGTCTTGGGTGTCCAGTCCACTGCGGCGGCGGAGCAACCGGTTATTCATCCGGATCGACTTGTCAAACTACCAGCGCTTTTTCTGACCCATTGCGTGGTTCTACCCGACACGCTCAAGAATTGCCTAAAGGCAGGCGACCGCGACTCTTTTATACGTGAGGTGCACTCGATGGTCAGTTTGCTGGCCCTCATGAATGAACAAGCCCTTTACCAACAGTTCCGGGAATTTGAGCAAGCACTGAACCGTGGCGAATTGCGATGTGAGACGGTACTGGCCGAGATAGAACACCTTTGGCCAGACTTGGTTCAACGTTATCAGGCCCTGGCCTAGGGCAAGCACTTAACACCTTTGGGGGATCTCCTCCCCTTAACGGTGAACCCTCACCTATGCGATACCCACCTTGCGGTGCAACTCCGACAATGAGTGAACCTATCGCAACTTCAGGTTGTTTTCACCATGACGATTCGCGCCCCATACCAAGTGCTGCACAGCACCCCGTACAAAAAGTACTCCTTTGAACGCGAAGTGTTTTTTGAGACCCTGGGTGCCTGCTGGGCCTTGAGTGCGCGCAATGTGTCGGGCATATTTGCCATGCAATTGCAGATCGATTTAAGCAGGGTCAAGCTGCTGTACGGCGTGCCAACAGCCCACTTGCCAGAGACACAACTTTACCAACTGCTCACGGTGTTCCAAACCCGCCCCAAACAGGGCTTTGACGCACGCCACCAGGTGGTAGAAAACAATGCCCTTGCCCTGATTGACGACATGAACGAGGGCGACTTCCTGAATTTCTCAACAGGTTTTCAGGATGCGGTCACACAAATTCTTGAGCCACTGGATTGTTGGACACAAGATTGCCAGCAAGCCCATTTGGCTCTGAAGTACTACGGTCTGAATTTGGTAGAAAGCGGCATGAAAGAACCCAAGTTCAAACGCACCTACGCCGATCTTCTGGTGAATTACTTGCTGTGCACCCAGCGGGTGTTCTTGCAAGAATCCAAAACCTCTACCTTTTATTTTTAGGCCACGCGCTGGCGCAAGTGCTGGCGCAACACCATCTGCAATTCTAGGTACACCTCGGGATCGTTGAGCAGCAGCATGTGATGCTTGCGAGAGAAAGTCACCCGCTGTGCCTGCCCGGTTTCATCGGCCAAGGCCGAATCGGGTGTTACCAACCCATCGCCCAGCGTGGTGTTAATCCAAGAGTCGGTGTAGTCCCCAATGGTGGACCCCACCAGGTGAAACATCACGTCCAAGCCATCCTTGGTTTTGAGTGGCCCCAAGCCCTCGTTCAAATCCCGAATACCACGTGACCGCACACCCAGCACCTTGCCAACGGGGCGGGACAACTCAAACTTGCCCAGCAACTGCTCACCGGCAGCCGCCAGTCGCGCCAAAGGCGCACCGGCATGGGGAGACCCCAGGCACACCACATCACGAATGGCCTTGCGCAGAATCAGATCTTCCTCAGAGAGGCTTTCAACCAGTGCGCGGCTGACCAGGCCGCCCATGCTGTGGCCCACCAGGGTGATGCCCTCCACGGCCACAGGCCAGTTGCGCACAAGTTTGTTGAGCAAGCGCTTGAATTGGCGCGCATTGGCCTCGATGGTGCGGCCGGTGTTGTAACGCAGGTAAAGCGCAGTGAGGGGAAACTCTTCCTCAAGCTTTGCACCATAAGGGCGCGTGGCAGGTTCGTCGGGGTTGTGGTAGAGGCTCCAACTGTCCTCGTTGCAGCACAAACCATGCACAAAAATCACCAGGTGGTTTTGGGCCAGAGGAAACTGCCGCAGCAAATCGTTTTGCTCGGTGCTCACAGGCTGCCCATTGGCATACAAACCCGTTTTGACTTGCATGGGGTTGCGTGTGGCGGCGAGGTGGTCCCCAAACACACCGTTGATGGCGCTGGAGATGGCCGACACGCGCCGGGCAGCCACGGGGTTGAGTTGGCCTGGTACCGGCAACATGTCCACTTGGGCCATCAATTCGCCATCCAGGGCTTCGTCAATCACCTGCGGGGAGGCCAGGCTCTGATTGGCTTGGCGCACCACCCACGCAGCGCCCGAGAACACGCCTCGGCCCGCCTCACGCACGGCGCCATAGACCAGGTCGGTGATCTCGTTGTGCACCGCCTCCACAGGCTTGCTGGCGTTGAGGGTGGCAGTACCCACCGCCTTGAACGGCATGTTGCTGATGGCGCGGTGAAACTCGTGGATTCGGGTGGTGGCATTGGCCAGGGTGTCGCCCACAAACAGAAGGGTGCCTTCCAGGGTGTCTGCGGTGCTGTTGTTGGCTTTGTCGTTCTGTTTGCTCATGCGGGTCTCCTGCCGTGAGTGAACAAATCCTTGTTAGTGAACAACTGTACACAAATCCATGGGGCTGCACCAGTGCATGGCTAGAAATCCACTTCTAACACGGCAAGCTGAGCTATTTGACAAGCTTGGACAGCCCAAAGCAATACGCCCAATACACCAAGGCAATGAACAAATACCCTTCCAGATAAAACGCCCGCCACTGCACATCCCCAGCGAGCGCTAGGCTGAGCGCACCAGTCAATTCGAACAAGGCCACAATGGCCACCAGGGAGCACTCCTTGAACAAGGTGACAAAGCTGTTGAGCAGGCTGGGCAAGGTGGCGCGTATGGCCTGGGGCAACACCACCCACAGGGCACGCTGCACGGCATTCAAACCCAAAGCCATGGCCGCATGGGCCTGCCCGGCGGGCACGCCTTGCAAACCGCCGCGCAACACCTCGGCCAGGTAAGCCGCGCTGAACAAGGCAATGGTGAATACCACCCGGGCCAGCAAACTCCAGCTTTCGCCGGGCAACCAACGGGGCAGCACAAAGGCCGCAAAAAACAGCACCGTGACCAGGGGCAAGGCGCGCAACAATTCAATGTAGGCCACGCAAACCCAGCGCACCCAAGCCCATGGCGAACGGCGGCCAAGCGCAAGCAACACCGCCAGGGGAAAGGCCAAGCCAAACCCCAGGGTGCTGATGAGCAAGGTGAGCGGCAAACCGCCCCAGAGGTTGCTGGGCACCTGGGGCAAACCCAGCACACCACCGTGCAGCAGCACCGTGCCCAACACCAACATGCCCAGCCAGCATGGCACCGCCACACGCCAGGGCAAGCGGCGGGCGGCTGTGGCAAACAACAAGGCGGTCCACAGCACCAGCACCAGGCCCGCGCGCCACTGCGCTTCCAGGGGGTAGCGGCCAAACAGGATGATGCGCCACTTTTCTGCCACCACACCCCAGCAAGCCCCCTGCCCGGCGGCGGCTTGGCAGGCTTGCAGGTCGGGCTGAAAAACCGCGTTCAGCACCGCCCAATCCAGGGTGAGCCAGGCCAGCCCAAGCACCGGGGGCAACAGCAGGATCCAGCCCAGGGCGTTGGCCATCACAAAGCCCCCCGGTTGACACGGCGGTTCAGGCCATTCATGGCCAGGGCTGCCATGGCACTCAGCAGGGCATACACCAGCAGAATGATCAGCACGCACTCCACGGCCTTGCCACTTTGGTTGATGGCGGTGTTGGCCACCGAGACCAATTCTGGATAGCCCACCGCCACGCCCAGCGAGGCGTTTTTAAGCAGGTTCAAGGTTTGGTTGGAGAGGGAGGGCACCATGATGCGCAAAGCAAGTGGTATGACCACATAACGACTCACTTGGGCTGGGCGCAAACCCAAGGCCAGCGCGGCCTGTTGCATGCCCGGCCTCACCGCTTGCACACCAGCGCGCACCACCTCGGCCACATAGGCGGCGGTGTACACCACCAGCGCAGCCAGCACGGCAAGGTATTCGGGGCTGAGCACCCAGCCCCCCTCCACCGCAAATCGGCCAATGCGGGGCGCTTGCCAAAGCCATTGCCCATCCACTTGCAGCAGGGCTGGGGTGGCCAAACCACTTTTGCTTAAAAACACGCCGGGGGCCAAAGCCCAGGCCTGGCTGGCCACGGGCAAAAATTGGGTGATGGCAAAGTAAATGGCCAGCAACTGGATGAGCAGGGGCACATTGCGCAGCGCATTCACGTACGTTTTGCAGACCGCCCGCAGCAGTGGATGGGGCGCCAACTGGCCCAAACCCACCAGCAAGCCCAGCGCCATGGCCAGCCCCCAGGCGGGCAAAGCCACCTTCAGGGTGTTCATCAAGCCCGCCAACAACACCTGCCAGTAGGGGGACTGAAGGGTGATTGGCCACCAACCCTCGCTCAATCCAAATCCGGCCGGGTCGCTTAAAAAGGCAAAGTCCATGGCTTGGCCTTCAACGCAGTGGGGGCGCGTACATCAAGCCCCCCTGGGTCCACAGGGCATTCATGCCACGTTGCAGCTTAAGGGGCGATTGCTGGCCCAGGTTGCGCTCAAACAACTCGCCATAATTGCCCACCTGCCGCAGCACTTGCACCACCCAGTCTTTGGGCAAGCCCAGCGGCTTGCCAAGGTCTTCGCTCTGGCCCAGCAGGCGCTTGATCGCGGGGTCCTGGCTTTGCATCTGCGCCTGAAGGTTGGCCTGCCCAACACCCAGTTCTTCGGCCTCGATCATGGCAAACACCACCCACTTGACCACAGCAAACCAGGCGTCATCACCACGGGGCACGGCGGGCCCCAGCGGCTCTTTTGAAAACACCTCGGGAAGCACTGTGTAGGCATCAGGGTTGCTGCTCTGGCTGGTTTTTAAGCTCACCAGCGCAGACACATCGGTAGAAAATGCCTGGCAACGGCCACTGAAGAAAGCTTTGTAAGCGGCTTCAAAGTTGTCGTACACGATGATTTTTGCGGCAATGCGCTCGCGGGCCAGGTAGCTGCTGAGGTTTTTTTCGTTGGTGGTGCCGGATTGCACACAAATTTCTGCGCCGTTGAGCTCCCGTGCACTGCGCACGCCAAACCGGCTGTGCACCAGCACGCCCTGCCCGTCGTAATAGGTAATACCCGTGAAATGCGCTTGCAGCCCTGCATCGCGCGTGAGCGTCCAGGTGGTGTTGCGGGAAAGGATGTCAATTTGCCTGGCCTGCAGGGCTGCAAAACGTTGCTGGGAGGTGAGCGGCGTGAATTGCACCGCATCGGCTCGGCCCAACAGCGCAGCGGCCACAGCGCGGCACACATCCACATCCAGCCCTTGCCAGCGCCCCTGCGCATTGAGCGCAGAAAACCCAGGCACACCGCTGCTCACACCACAGCGCACAGCGCCCCGGGCGTGAATGGCTTGCAACAACTCGCCAGCCTGCGCGGGCGATGCGGGCCAGACCAAGGCAAACCCAAGCAGCAAGACCGAGCGGAGTACATTCCACTGCATCATGGGCTCACCTCATACCAGCCAGCCACCGCCAGTTGCAGGCGACCCAAATACTCCTTGATGGCCAAGGTGCTTTCCTCCAGCGCCAAGGGTTTGGGCAAATGGTCCCAAGCGTCGCGCTGCTCCGGGATCACACGAAGATCGGCCACCACGGGATACACCTCAAACCCGGCCCGCTCAAACAGGGCCACCGAGCGCCACATGTGAAAGCCGGAGGTGACCAGGGCCACACGGGGCTGCGGCTTGCCCAACATGGCCAGGGTGTAATGCGCATTCTCCAAGGTGGTGCGGGATTGTGCCTCTTGCACAATCGCCTGGGGCAACACGCCCAACGCTTCCATGAACTGGGCCATGCCGGGTGCCTCCGGCAGCTTGCGCGGGTCAGCCCCAAAACTGCCACCACTGACCACCACGGTGGGTGCAACACCCTGCGCATACAACCGGGCAGCCACCCACATGCGGTCTACAGAGTCGTTGAGATCTGGCAAGTGGCGCACGCCAGGGTAGGTCCCATCCAGCCCACCACCCAACACCACAATGGCGTTCACATGGGCTGGTAGAGGTTTGGCCGCCTGCAACGCGAGTGCCTCTTTCTCCAGCCCGCCCAGCAAGCCATCGGCCACCACAGGCAGGCTGAAAACAACCAATTGAACCTGAGCCACCCACAGCGCAAACATACGCAGACGCTGCCGACCTAGAAAGCCGATGCAGGACAGCGCCATCAACACCAGCCAAATGCCCAGCGGGCTGACCAGCCAGATGATGTATTTGGTGAGTTCTGCAAGCACTGCATGTCCGCCATGTTATTCAACACACCCGATTGTAGACGCACCGGTGTGCTGCAGCGGCGTTACACTGTGCAGCATCACCATTTCAACCAGGCCCACATCATGCCTTTTCCCAATCACCAGTTGAGCATGACGGTGCTCATGACCCCCGACATGGCCAACTTCAGCGGCAAGGTGCATGGCGGCCACATTTTGAAATTGTTGGACCAGGTGGCCTACGCCTGTGCAAGCCGCTATGCAGGGCTTTACGTGGTGACCTTGTCAGTGGACCGGGTGTTGTTTCGCCAACCCATCCGCGTGGGTGAGCTGGTGACCTTTCTGGCCAGTGTGAATTACACCGGCAACAGTTCCATGGAAGTGGGCATCAAGGTGGTGGCGGAGGATATTCACAAAGGCATTGCCTCACACACCAACAGTTGCTTTTTTACCATGGTGGCCATGAACGAAAATGGGACGCCCGCCAAGGTACCACCGTTTGAACCACAGACCCGGGAAGAGAAAAAACGCTGGGCTGCGGCGGAACTTCGGAAACAACTGCGCCTAGAGCTTGAGCAGCGTTATGAGGCTGCCATGGCCGGTTTGTAGCGTCGGCCCCAACGCTTGACAGCACGCAACACTTTGTCGATTTGCAGAGGTTTCATCAACACCTCATCCATGCCAGCGTCCAGCGCGTGCTTGTGATCGGCTTCCAACACGCCTGCGGTCAGCGCCAGAATCGGCAAATCCAGCAAGCCCATTTGCTTGCGTATCCATTGGGTTGTTTGCATGCCATCCATCTCTGGCATTTGCACATCCATTAAACACACCTGGATGTGGTGCTGATCGGGCGCAGCCAGCAACTCAATCGCCTTGGCACCCGAATCGGCAAGCCACACCGAGGCGCCATGGTTCTCCAGGATCTTTTTGATGATGCTTAAGTTGAGCGAGTTGTCGTCCACGGCGAGCACGGTGATGCCGGCCAAGCTTTGCGCCTGCAACTCCCCGGCCCGCTCATCATCATGGTCATTGCCCAACATCAATTGAGTCAGCACTCGGTCTAGGTTTGCATGGGAAATCGGCTTGAGCAACACGGCATCACAGCGCTCCTCTCGCAGCATTGATTCGGATTTCGCATGATCGTGCGCTCGCAGCATCAACGCTGCGGGCATGGCCTGCGTGTCCTTGAATTGCTTTTTCAGCGCTGTAATCAAATCCTCCCCACCCATGTCACTTAGTTCATGGGCAACCAGGTAAATTGCTTGGGTACCCTTGGCAGGTTGGTGGGCCAAGGCTTCTTCGCCCGAGGACAACAGGTGGTAATCCCAATGCTGGAAATCCAGCATGTCCGCCAAAGCATCGGCTTGCAACTTGTTGCTCTCCACCACAATCACAGAATACGGTGATTTGTCAGCGGGCTTTTCCTCTGGCTCTGTGAGGTCAAAGGGCAAGGTGAACGAGAACAAACTGCCCTGCCCGGGCGCACTCACCGCAGAAATATTGCCGCCCATCAACTCAACAAGTTTTTGGCTGAGGGCCAGGCCAATCCCGGTGCCACCAAACCGCCTGGAAATGGAAGCATCGGCCTGCGAAAAAGACTGGAAAAGCCGCTTCATCGCAGTCGAATCCATGCCAATGCCTGTGTCTTGAATCATCAGGCGCAGCAGACAACGCCGCCCGTCCACATGATCCACAGAGGCGCTGACCTTGACGTATCCGTTTTCTGTAAACTTCAAGGCGTTGCCCGCAAGATTCACCAAAACTTGCCGAAGCTTCAATGCATCACCTTTCAATCGGTCAGGCACCTTAGGGCTCACCGCAAGCACAAACTCCAAGCGTTTTTCAGACACCGCACCAGCCATGATGTCTGCCAGTGCGTCAAACACGCCCCGCACAGAGAAAGGTTGATGCTCCAGCTCCATGGCACCCGCCTCGATCTTGGACACATCCAACACACCACTGACCAAATCAATCAAACCTTTGCCCGCACCTTCCAGCTTTTGTACCAGTTCCATTTGGGATGCGTTTAAATCGCTTTGACGCAAAATATAACCAAGCCCGACAATCGCATTGAGTGGTGTTCGTATTTCATGGCTGATGTTGGCCAAAAACTCACCTTTCGCCTTGCTGGCTTGCTCCGCCAGTTCACGCGCATCGTTGAATTCTTTCTCCGCCTGCTTGCGCGCAGTGATGTCTTGAAAAGCACCGTTGATCATGATGGGCTTGCGATGTAATCCCTGCCCCTCAAACTCAGCTTCGCCAAACACATGAACCCAAATCTGCCGACCGCCAAAGGTCTTGATTTGCAACTCCAGGTTGACCTGCCCGCCGTCTACCGCCACTCGGTCCAAGGCATTTTTTAACTTGACGCGGTCGTCTTCGAGGTACAGGTTCAATGCGTCCGTCAAATTGGGTTCGTAGTCTGGGTGCGCCTCCACAATGCGATACGTTTGTCGAGACCATTGCAAGCGATTGTTGCCCAAATCCAGGCTCCATCCGCCCACTGCACACATGCGCCCGGCAAGTTCCAGCATGCGTGCAGTGGTGCTTAGCTCCTCCAGTGTCGTGGTCAAGGCACGTTCCGAATGCTGCCGTTCATTGACCTCTTCGGCCAAACGATTGTTGATGGTGGCCATCGCATCAATCCGAGCCGACAAACCCACCGCGAGCTCGTCCAATGCCGCTGCCACGTCACCCAGCTCATCGCCCTCTGGCACGTTGCATCTGGCCCTTAAATTGCCTCGACGCATGTCCTTGGCTGCCTGCTCAATCCGTGCAAGCGGCTTAACCACTTTGCCTTTGATCAAAACAAGCAAAAAAAACGTCATGCTCGCGAAAAGAACCATGCAGGCGAACAACATGTTTCGCCCAATTTCCGTGAGATTTTGCTGCCGCTTGGCACTCAGATCCGCGATCTTGTAGCTGACCTCAGCCAACTGTTCTGCCTCTGCAACCAACCGGTCGGTGAGGACTTCTGCGCGACGAGCCTCCAGACTTGTACTCTCTGGTGTGAGCAAAGAGACATAGCCAGTAAACAGTTCCGCAATGTCCAGCAGGCGCTCTTCCAACTGGTCAGCTTGCTCAGCGCTGTCGGGTGAAACGCGCAGCTTGTCCAAGCTGACACTCATGCTTTGGTGCACCCCCCACCATTGCCTCACACCCGTCTCGGAAAGATGACTGGACACACTGTGAGTAAGCACAAGCATCCGTGTTGCATACCTGGCCATGGTGCGGGCCGTGGCGTTGTCTTGAACTTGGCGCTCCCGCGCATGATTGATGGCCAACACAACCACCAAGGCCACCACCACCAACACCACGTTGACTGCACTTAACCAGGCCACACCGCGGCCAAGATGTCCCCGCCAGGCGTTCATGGAAATACAAAGTCCACTGCGTTCGGTGCAACTCGGCGCAAAAAGCTGGAGTCGATGTAATTCAAGAACTCGGGCTCGGGACGGCCAGCCTTGATGTGATTCTCTTGAACAGCCCATCTCGCCTGGCCCTGCAATGTGCTTAACAACGATTGCTGGAGGGATAGTTCAAACATGTGAGTGTTCCAGGCGAGCTTTACGAACTCTAGGCTTAAACCGGTGTCTCTCGCCATGATTCGCTGGGCCTCCTCTGGATTGCGCTGAATGAAAGCATTTGCATCGCGCAACACTTCCACCATGGCACCGACTTTGGCCAAGTTGGCCTGTTTGTAATCGTTGTTTACAGAAAGATTAAATGTTTGTGTATAAAGCCGCGGAGCGTCCAGAACACGGACGGCATTGCCGCCCAAACTGAGAGCGATATGGCTCCATGGCTCCCAAACAGATATTGCATCAACCTCTTGATTGGCCAGCGCGCTAGCCAATTGGTCGGCGTTCATGGGCACTTGCACCACCGCTTTGGGATCGATGCCTTGGTACAGCAAAAACAAATCCATGTAGTAATGGGATGAAGAGCGCTCCACAAACCCGATGCGTTTGCCAATCAGATTTTTAATGCCCTTTTGCACCACCGACTTTTGAACAACAAACTTCATGTCATCTTTGTTGTTGACAAAGGTCGTGACCAAACTCACGGGGCGGCCATCAAATGCAGCAAACATGAAAGGCAATTCAGAGGAGGTCGCCATGTCAACGCGGCCCTCCAGCATCTCTTTCATGCACCGGTTGCCCCCCATGCACTCTACCCACACGGGCTTTAGCTTGTATTTTTCAAACAAACCTTTGTCACGGGCAACGAAAAACGGAAGCGATAGCGGCGTCTTAGAGACCGCCAAGCGTGGCTCTGCCGCACTTGCGGGCAGCACCAAACAACTTGCCCACATGACCAAGACTGGGCAAACAAGATTCTTGAAACGAGAGAAGGGAGACATGTTCATGGCAGTAATTCCCAAAGGGCTCCACCACATCATCCGCCTATGCGCATGGCTCTATACAAGAAAAAAGGGGCAAGTGCCCCTTTAATTTGTTACTTTACAATTGTTATATTTTTAACATTTAAACATTGTGAACTCTTAGTTCTTGCCCTTGGGCACACGCAGCACCAGTGGCTCGCCAATTGCAGCGGCTTTTATCTCCTCCCTCGTGAATGGGAGGGTGTGCCAGTTCTTGGCCGAATACGCTTTGGTGTAATCATCAAAATGCGGATTGGCTGGGTCTGTGGACTGCGAATACGTCAACATGGCGTCGGCTTTGGGCGTGCCGTTGTCACGCCAAGTCACGGCCTGGATATAGCTGTTGCCATAAATCACCTTGTAGCCTTCTTCAGTCAGCAGGTCCGGCTCCGTGCTGGTGATGGTGAACGCGCCTTCTGGACTTGTGCCACCAAACACGGGCGTTTTGCTAGCTTGCACGCCACTCTTTTGAATTTCACCCATGGGGGCGTCCAACGCAAAGCCTGCGGCCTGAACCGCCAGTATTGCATCGGCCAATGCCGCTGCTGTGAAAGGATTTGCAATGTTTAAACCATTGGGCGTGCGCACCGGGTTTACAGGGTCGAACCCATTGGTCCAAAAATTGGTTGGCAACGAGGCCGGCAAGGGATTGGGGAACAAGGGCGCATATAGCTGCGGAGCACCAGCCGGCGAACCGCCTGGATTGGCAATTGCCCGCAACCAAAACTCCCGCCACAAGTGCGCTCCCTTGCTGTCCAGGTTGGCCTTGCCATCCCAAGCAGCCAGCACTGCGCACGCTTCGCCGGTTTGAACTGGCATCAATCGGCTGCTGAGCAAGGCAGGCGATCGGCAAAGATTGTCCACCACCGCTTGTTTGGCCAGCGTTGCCGAGTATAGCTCGCTGTTCAGTGCTATTTCTTTGAGGTTGTCCTGCGTGAACTTATTGCCAGGTAAACCATCTGCACCAGCCAGTCGACGCTCCGCATGCAAAATACACAGACGCGTGCGCAAGGTACGCTCAGTGCCTTCATCTCCAATGATGCGATCAAATCCGGTGATGGGCTGTGCAATGTTGGTCAGCCAGTAGCTGTCGTTGCAATTGTGCACATAATCATTGCGCATCAAGGTGGGTAAATTTCCTGGGCCAAAAATGCCGGGCGCTGGCGCATCTTCATCACTGCCCCACTCACAAGCCTCGCGGGAGCCATCCAGCACAGGCAAGCCCGGCACAAGCTGCCCAAGCGCTGTGGCAAAGGGCTCGGCTTTGCAATCGGCCACCTTTTCATCGGTCACGTGGGGCACCACGGTCACATCGCCATAGTAGGCAGGCTTGCCAGGGCCGCTGGCCACTGTGTTCACCCAAGGCACGCCCAACTCGCTTTTGTGCAAGTCAACAAATTCCTCCAGCGACTTGGCCAAGTTCCACTTGGCAAACTGGTTGATCAGGCGGTCGTTCTCTAGGTTGGCATCCCGCAGGCTGAATGCGGACAATTGATTCCATCCGAGAATGGGCACACCACTGGCCTCCAGCACGAGCATTGGGCCAAAATGGCTGCGGTACATGGTGCGCTGCATTTTGGTCAGGCTGCCGTCGGGTTGCAACACCTCAATCTCGGTGGGCAGGGCAATCATGTCCCGCATCTCGCCCTCGTACATGTACTGGGTGGGATTGGAGGGGTTGACTCGCAGCTGATAGAGCGTGAAGCGATAAGCCGTGGAAACCGTGTGGCTCCACGCAAAATGTTCATTGAACCCAATCAACACTGCGGGCACACCGTACAAACCGACGCCCATGATGTCCATGGCCTTGTTACTGCCCTGCTCCAAAGTGTTGTGGCTTAAATAAAGACGCTCTGTGCCACGCCATGGGAAGTGTGGGTTGCCGTACACCAGCGACTGTCCGTTGGCAGTCGCATCTTTGCCAAATGCGTACATGTTGCTGCCAAAGCGGTCTTTTTGCTGCATGGCCGTGAAGGGATTGGGCTCACCCTTGAGCAAAGCAATCTTGTCTTCCACGGTCAAGCCCTTGGACTTGCTGGCCTTGGCCACTTTGGTTTGCTGTGCGCTTGCACCAGATGGGGATGGGAAGCCACCGGGAGGCTGGGCATTGCCGATCTCGGTCACAAACACCGAGCTGCTGGCCAACACAGACAGGCGCACAAATCGGCGGTACATGTCCGCAGTTTCAATGGGCTGCAACCATGCAGCCTCACGGCAGGCCGCGTGGGCAGGCACTTTGCTGCCATCGGCCTGTTTGTACTCATGCTCACCGGCCTTCAACTCCGTGATGTACCTGTTTACACCATCCACATACCCGGTCACCACATCCTGAAAATCGGGAATGGTGCGGTCGCGGGTGCGCTGCCATGCGTTGCGCTTGACGCCATCGGTGCCCTCTTCCTCATAGGCAAACAGGCTCTTCCAGAAAAAATCGCTGGACACGTTGTTGGCTGTAGAGCCGTTGGGCTCAATGGTGTAAGTGCCGTCTGGCCCAAAAAACTTGGAGCGTTCACCGCGGATGGTCAACAGGTCTTCCAAAAACACGCAGAGATTGTCTTGTGCAAAAGCGTAGCCTTGGCCGTAACCCAGACTCGGGTAGTCCCGGGCTTTCACATGGGGCACGCCGTAAGTCGTGCGCGTGATTTCAACGTTGTATTTGAAATCCGTCTCACTGGGGTTGGTCCGTCCATCGGTCCCTGCCGAACTGCCACTGCCATTGCCACCCAGGCAACCGGCCAACACCAACGCCGAAAGCCCGCTCAGGGCCAAATGTTTTATGCGCAACATCACCACCATGTCTCCTCAAATGCTTCAGCACAGCTTTTTACAAGCCTTTGAGTTGGTACTTGCGCTAGTTGCATTTGGATTAAAAATCAGTCATTTACTGACACACGTAAGCAGAATGCTGGTTAATCGCTCGGTGTAAGCCCCAGTGCAAACAGCCCGCCCGCTGGTCCACAATCAGGTGTTTTAGAAGCAGCGCCCCGGGCGAATCACCATGCAACGCTACACCAACGACCAAACGGTCTCTCACTTTATCAACGGCCAAACCTTGAACGTGGCTGGCAGCAAAACTGCCAATGTGTTCAACCCCTCGCTGGGTACGGTTGCCCGCCAAGTTGAATTGGCGGATGTCGCCACCGTGAACAAAGCCGTTCAGGCTGCTAAAGCCGCCTTGCCAGCCTGGGCCAACAAGCCGCCTTTGCAGCGCGCACGCATCATGAACAAATTTTTGGCCTTGATGAACCAGCACCGCGACGAACTGGCCGCCATCATCACGGCCGAGCACGGCAAAGTGTTTACCGACGCGCAGGGCGAAGTCAGCCGGGGCATCGACATCATTGAATTCGCTTGCGGCATCCCGCAATTGCTCAAGGGCGATTACACCGAACAGGTTTCAACCAACATCGACAACTGGACGCTGCGCCAGCCTGTGGGTGTGGTGGCCGGCATTACCCCGTTCAACTTCCCCTGCATGGTGCCGTGCTGGATGTTCCCCGTGGCCATTGCCTGCGGCAACACCTTTGTGCTCAAGCCCAGCGAACGCGACCCCAGCGCTGGCAACTTCATGGCCAGGTTGCTGAAAGAAGCCGGCCTGCCCGATGGTGTATTCAACGTGGTACACGGCGACAAACTGGCTGTGGAAACCCTGCTGAACCACCCCGATGTGGCCGCACTCAGCTTTGTGGGCTCCACCCCGATTGCCAAATTCATTTACGAAACAGGTGCCCGCAACGGCAAACGCGTGCAAGCCCTGGGCGGCGCGAAAAACCACCTGTTGGTGATGCCCGATGCCGATTTGGACCAGGTCACCGACGCACTCATCGGTGCCGCCTACGGCAGCGCGGGTGAACGTTGCATGGCCATTTCCGTGGCGGTGATGGTGGGTGATGTAGGCGACAAGCTGATCCCCAAACTGGCCGCCCGCCTGAAAACCCTGAAAGTGACCGACGGCATGGATTTGTCAGCTGAGATGGGGCCAATCGTGACCGCCGAGGCATTGAAGCGCATTGAGGACTACGTCCAAATTGGCGTGGACGAAGGCGCCACACTGGTGGTGGATGGTCGCGGCCAAAAACCAGCCGGTTTCGAAACCGGCTTTTACACCGGCGGCACTTTGTTCGACCACGTCAAGCCCAACATGCGCATTTACCTTGAAGAAATTTTCGGGCCCGTGCTCAGCTGCGTGCGTGTGGCCAACTTTGCAGAAGGCCTGGATTTGATCAACAGCCACCAATACGGCAACGGCGTAAGCTGCTACACCCGCGACGGCAATGTGGCCCGCGAATTTGGCCGTCAGGTTCAGGTGGGGATGGTGGGCATCAACGTACCCATTCCGGTGCCCATGGCATGGCACGGCTTCGGCGGCTGGAAGGCAAGCCTGTTCGGCGACATGCATGCGTACGGCGAAGAAGGTGTTCGCTTCTACACGCGCCAGAAATCCATCATGCAGCGCTGGCCAGACAGCATCGAGAAAGGTGCTGAATTTGTGATGCCCACCTCGAAATGAGTTGATTCGCGTAGACTAAGCCGCACAGCGACTACTCTGCGCAATCACCTTTGAACACCGAACTCAAAGCCGGGGCCCTGGTGGCCATTGGCGGACTGGCACAAGCGGTGGTGTACGGCCTGCTGGCCTTTGCACCTCTGGGCCAGGCAGGCATGGCCTATGGCATCTACGCTGGTTTGGCCAGTGCACTGGCTGGGGGTGCAATCGGTTGGGCGTTGGGGCGTGCCCCTGTCCAGTTTGGCGGCCCACGCTCGTCCACCGCGCTTATTGTAGCGGGCTCCCTGCACGGCTTTATGCAAACCACGCAGCACACCCCGCAGCTCTTGGTGCTGGTGGCCCTGGAGGTTACTCTGGCAGGCTTGTTGGTGGGCTTGGCCCAAAGGCAAGGCCTTGGCAAACTGATGCAATACCTGCCCGCCCCCGTGTTGATTGGACTAAACACCACCTTGGGGGTGTTTTCAGCCTACAAACTCTTGCCTGCCATGGTGGGCTTTGCGGTCTACACCTCGGTGTGGCACATGCCACAGCAATTGGCGTCTTTTTCAGCCACTGCAATTGTGCTCTCTTTTGCCACAGTGCTGGCCCTGGTGTATTGCAGAGTAATACGCCCCAGTCCATATGGCTTGCTGGCGGGCTTGCTGGTGGGCATGGGTACTCATCTTGCAATCCTTCTGGTGTGGCCGGCTCCAGGACCAGCGGTGTTGGGCACTCAAGCCAACATGCCCTGGGGAATTCTGTTGGTCGCACCGCCGGCGGCGCTGTTCAGCAGTCTGTTTGAATTGCTACACCAGCACCCCACGCTGTTGGTGCAGTTGTTGGCAGGCGCCGCTGTGATTGCACTGCTCATCACCCTGGAGAGCATGCAATCCATGCTGCAAGTGGACCAAACCCTGAACACACGGCACAACACCAAGCGAGAACTCAACACCCTGGCATTGGCCAATATGGTCTGCGGACTTCTGGTGGCTTTGCCCAGCGCCAATTATTTTTCCCGCAGCAATGCTGGCCTGGGCATGGGCTCGAAGAGCAGGCAAAGCGAGGGCTGGTATACGCTGTGCCTTGCAGCCCTGCTTTTACTTGCATGGCCCTGGCTGGCGCTGGCCCCCCTGCCCTTGCTTGCAACACTGGTGGCGGTTAGTTCGCTGTTTCTCATCCAGGGCAGCACCCTTCGCCTAATTGCACACAGCCTGTGGCCACGCACACGCAAACACCTCAGCGACACCGAGCGGTACACGGTTGTGGTGGTGGCAGGCATGTTGGTGGTCACAGCCCTATCCAACTTGCTGCTGGGCACCCTGGTGGGCGTGCTGTTTGCCGCTGCCTATTTTTTGCGCCAACAATCCGACACGGGCCTGCACAGCATCGAAACCCAACCCAGCGCACGCTCACGCACCATGCGTCCGCGCATGCAACGTGCAATCATCGATTCGGCTTTTGACAATCTCCATTGGGTTCGCTTTGAGGGCAATCTATTTTTTGGCAACTCCCCCGCCGTCTGTATTCGCTTGCAAGACGATCTAACCACGGCCAAACTCGCGTTGCTGGATTACTCCAAGCTGCGCTACATAGACGACACCGCAACGGGCGGATTGCAACGCACGCTGCGCATGGCCCAGCAACGGCACCTTGTCTGCATGGCAGTGCTGCCGCAGCACAACGGCCAGTCGCAAACCGGGTTGAACCAGCTTGAAGCCATGCTCACCACACTTGGCGTGGCATGCCACCATCACATTGATGATGCCTTTCACGCGCTGGAAAACCACGCCTTGATGCAACACAACATGCCCGCGCCAGAAGGCCAACACCAACAACACCCTTGCAAAGCGGCAAATGCCTTGCAACTCAGCCACCTATGCGACCAGTTAACCCCGCAGCAATTTGAGCACCTCAGTCCTTTGTGGTGCCCATTGGATCTGCGCACAGGGCAAGTGTTGTTTCGCGAAGGCGACGCACCCTGCGGGCTGTATGTGCTGCACACAGGGCAACTCAGCGCATGGCAACAGCTTGGGCACAGCAGTGAGCGGCTCATGCGCTTTTGCCCAGGCAGCCTGATCGGCGAAATGGCCCTCGTCGACCAAAAACCACGCTCCGCCACCCTGGTGGCCGAACAAACCAGCACGGTGCTGCATCTGCCCTGGGCACAGTGGCAAAACCTTCAACAACAACACCCAGACATCGCCCACATACTGCTGGGCAACTTGGCCAAAGAGCTGGCACTGCGAATTCGCCTGGCCAACCAGCACATTGCCCTTCTGCAGTAAAACACGGGCAACTAGAAGGAATCCTCGTTGTATGCATAGCGGCGTTTGCCGTATTTTCCCAGGTGTGCACACACCTGATGATCTGGCATGAACAAGACCGAGTTTCAAAAACGCTACGGGAACACCATCCGAAAACCCAAGCTCTCCTTGCTGCTGGGCGAGGCACGCACGCCCCTTGAGGCTGCGAAACTGGCTGCAAGCTGGCGATTTTTGCCCCGCAAGGATGTTGGGCAAGGGCAAACCGTGCTGCTGTTGCCAGGCTTTGGAGCAAGCAGCAAAAGCATGGGCTTGATCAAACGCTACCTGGACTCACTGGGCTACCGTGCCATGCATTGGAGCGCAGGTTTTAACCACGGCGATGTGGGGAAATTATTGCCCCGGGTGATTGCCGACATCAAGATGTACAGCGACCAAACCCAAGCGCCTGTGAAGCTGGTTGGCTGGAGCCTGGGCGGCTATTTGGCACGGGAAGCGGCCCGTGAGGTTCAGCAAAACGTGAGCCGCGTTGTGACGATTGGCAGCCCAGTGGTGGGTGGGCCAAAATACACCGCCCTCAAAACACTGTATGACGTGCGTGGCACCGACATCGACTCCATCGAGAACAGCACCCTCAAACGATTTGAGCAACCCATTGTGTGCCCCATCGTTGCGCTCTACAGCAAAAAGGATTCGATCGTGAGCTGGCAAGCCTGCATAGACCGCTTCAGCCCCAACGTGGAGCACATCGAGATTGAGGCACCCCACTTGGCCATGGGGGTGAGCAAAGAGGTGATGAACCTGCTGCCCTACGCATTGGGCACACCCGTGAAATAAACACACACGGCAACTGGTCCAACAACTTGAGGCCCAAAGATCTAAAAAATTGACACGTTTTCGGACGTGTCTTCCGGGCTTTTACTGACTTGCAACTTTTTTTCACGGGCGTAGACTAACTTTTGAGTGGACGGTGCCCGCACTGCCACACCACAAGGCAACAAACCCTTGTGCCTGTACCCCGCTGTGCAAGCAAATCCGTCCTGCACGCCAAGCCCCGGCAACCCAGTCAGGCGGCTTGCTCCCAATGTTTGCAACAAAGGGTACAACATGATTCGCCAACACTACCAACCCCTAGAACACATCAGCGCCGGTGCAACAGAAACCATCACCGTGGCCGACCCCTCGCGCCCTTCAAAGCTCCTGGTCGATTCGCCTGCTTTTGACGCGATGACCGATCTTCGACGGGTCCACCCCGTCAGCATTTCTGGCAACGAAACCCTGGAACAAGCACGCACCACCATGATTGTATGTGGCGTCAAACTGCTGTTTGTGCGCAACCCAGCGGGCCACCTGCAAGGGCTCATCACCGCCAACGATTTGGCTGGAGAGCGGGCCATTCAGGCAGCGCACTCGAGCAACCGCAACGTGCCCGAGCTCACGGTGAACGATGTGATGGTCAAATTGCCCGACCTAGAATTTCTGGAGTTTGGCGCTGTGTCCCGCGCAGAAGTAGGCCACATCATTGCAACACTCAAGGCGCACAACCGGCAACATGCATTGGTGGTGGATACACGCACAGGCCATATGCGCGTGGTGGGCCTGTTCTCGTCCACACAAATTGCGCGGCAAATGGGCATCCCGGTCCTAGACCCTGTAAAGGCCATCACCTTTGCTGAAATTGAAGCTGCGGTGGCCGCTGCTTGAGTTCAAGGCTTGGAAGCATCCGCCCGCTCTAAGCGCGTTTGCCTCGAACAGCCTGAGGCAACAAAGCCGCGAGGAGTGGGTGCTTCTGACCCCGGGCATTCCACACCCCGTGGATGTCCTCAAACAAATCCTCACTACTGCCCAACAAACGCAAACCACTCAAGGTGCCTTGCCCCCCCGCGCCCAGGCGGCTCACCGGGAACACCCCCAGCCCCCTTGCAGCAAACACCGACATCAAAGCACTGTCCTCAAACTCGCCCACCACATTGGCTCGCACCCCCTGCTGTTCTAGCCAATGGTTGATGGCCACCCTCAAGCGGGAATGGCCTGTGGGCAAAAGCACAGGCAGCTCGGCAAGGCTCACCGGAAACTCCTGCACGGCCTTGCGCTTCACCCACTGGGCAGGACCAAACCAGTCCACAGGCCCACGGTGCAGCAAACAACTCTGCACGCGCAAATTGGGGTTGCTGGTTGGCGGCTCCCCCGCCAACACCACGTCCAAGTGGTGCAAGGCCAACTCCGCCAGCAATTGCTCAGGCTCACCCTCGTGACAGGTCAAATGCAGATGAGGTGTATTTAGCACCCCTTGAAGCAGGGCGTGGGCCGCCAACTTCGAGATGCCATCGCACAAACCCACCCGGAACTGAACCCGTGGTTTGCTGCCCACCGCCCTCACCCGCTCTGGCAACGCCTGTCCAAGCCTAAAAATTTCGTCTGCTTGCGCAAAAGCCTCCCGCCCAGCCTCCGTCAACTCTACGCCCCGCCCAGCGGGCTTGAAGAGCTGCATGCCCATCCACTGTTCCAACTCCCGAACCTGCACACTCACAGTCTGTATGGCCATGTTCAAACGCTCGGCGGCACGGGCAAACCCACCCTCTTGCGCCACCATCCAAAAATAATACAAGTGCCTGTAATTCACGCCATTCCCCACACTTCGTGATTTTCGAAGTAACAGTTCAATATATCTATATTTTTTAGAACCGACAAATGAGGGAGCATGGGCGGGTTTTAAATCCTTGTTGCTTTGGAGCGTTTTTATGGATGCATTGATGGCCTTTATGCAGGCCGACTTCTTGGGCACGGCCACGTGGATATGGTTTTTATTCATTGGCATCGTGATTTCACTGCTCGCCTTTGACCTGGGCGTGCTGCACAAAGGCGACCAAGAAATAGGCGTGCGCGAAAGCCTGCTGCTGTCGGCAGGCTACATCACCGCAGCCTGCCTATTTGGCGCCTGGGTGTGGTGGTACCTGGGTGCAGAAAGCGGCATGAATTACTTCACCGGCTTTGCAATTGAAAAATCATTGTCCATGGACAATGTGTTCGTCATCGCGCTGATCTTCACCTTCTTTGCCATTCCGCGCCAGTACCAGCACCGCGTGCTGTTCTGGGGTATTTTGGGCGTGATTGTGTTGCGCGCCATCATGATCGGTTTGGGTGCGGCCTTGGTCAAAGAGTTCAGTTGGGTGCTCTACCTGTTTGGCGCATTCCTGGTGATCACCGGCATCAAAATGTGGTTCATTGCCGATCACGATCCCGACATCGAGAAGAACCCCATCCTGAAGTTTTTGCGAAAGCACCTGCGTGTCACCGACAGCCTGCGCGGCAATGCATTTGTGGTCAACGAGCCAGACCCCAAAACCGGCAAAATGGTGCGTTTTGCCACCCCGCTGCTGTTGGCCCTCATCTTGATTGAGTTTGTAGACCTTATCTTTGCTGTGGATTCGGTGCCTGCCATTTTTGCAATCACCACCGACCCCTTCATTGTTTACACCAGCAACATTTTCGCCATTCTAGGCTTGCGTGCTCTGTACTTTGCCTTGGCAGCCATGATCCACCGATTCAAGTACCTCAAGTACGCCCTGGCCCTGGTGTTGGTGTTCATCGGCAGCAAGATTTTCCTGGTCAACTTCATTGGCAAGTTCCCGCCAGCCCTGTCACTGGGCGTTACCCTAGGGCTGATTGCTGGTGGTGTGCTGTACTCGCTGTGGAAGACAAAGTCTGACAGCCCGGAATTGCAAACGGACAGCGCACGGTAATTGCTCAACAGGATGCAAAAAGCCCGGCAAACTGCCGGGCTTTTTTTACTAAGCGCACATCACAGGCGCATCCCCGTGCTTGGGCGAACTCACTTGGGCTGCTTCACCGCTTCGATCGAAATGAGCACTTTCACTTCTGGGAAAAACCCGCGGTCCACCGCATAACCCAGGTCAAACTCAGTGCGTTTAAATTCGGCCACCGCGTTGGCACCGCAGACCTCCGCCTTTTTGAACGGATGCATGATGCACTTGAAGGTATTGATTTTCAGAGGAACCGGTTTGGTGATGCCTTTCAGCGTGAGGTTACCCAGAACCTCCACGGGCTTGTCGCCCTCAAAACGCATTTTGTCGGCTTTGTAAGTGATGGTGGGGTGCGCCTCCACGTCAAACATGTCAACGCCTTTGGCTTCTTCATTCATCTTACCATGGCCAAAATCAAGGCTCGTGGCGTCTATTTCAATGTCCACCGAGCCGGTTTTGTTGGCCCTGTCCAGCGTAACCGTCCCTTTGGTTTTTTCGAATTGGCCGCGCCACAAAGACAGCCCTCCCAAATGATCTGCTTCAAAGGATGGGTAAGTGTGGCTGGGGTCTACGATGTAGGTGTCCACCGCCGCCTGAGCAACTGGGGCACTCACCAAAAAAGCTGCCACCGCCGCGACAGCCGTGGGTTTACATAACTTCAAAAACATCCCTCACTCCTTGTTGTTGCTTGTTACTTGGCTGGCGCCACCAGCTTGAAATCAATCACCACTTCATTGGCCACCAGCGTGGTGTCTGCCCACTCCCCGTCGGCACCCACCTTGTAATCCAGACGCTTGATGGTGGTTGTGCCAGTGAAAGTATGCACACCCCCTGTGGTTTGAATAGCCACGGGAAATTGAACTGGCTTTTTAATGCCGCGGATGGTCAGCTCCCCGGTGGCCTGGTAGCCCCTGCCGGCTGGCTTCACCCCTGTGACGGTGAAGGTGGCTTTTGGATGTGCCTTGGCGTCAAACCAATCCTTGCCAGCAACCTCCTTGTTGTACATGGGGTCACCCAAGTCAAAACTCGCGGTGTTCACTGTGACCGTGGCTTTGGCCGATTCGGGCTTGGCGGGGTCGAAGGTGATATCCCCCTCAAACTGCTTGAAATCCGCACTCACCGGCACATTGAACTGTTTGAAGGTGGCACTTACTTTGCTGTTCTTTACATCCAGGGGTGCGGCCTGGGCCACCCACCCCATGCCAAAGCCGACCCATAGAGTCGCGCAAACAGCGACCTTCCTACCTGCTCCCAACATGGTTATTTTCCTGCGTTAGTCTGCTTTCATGCCTGGGATCATTCGGCCCAGCACGCCATCTTTGTCTAGCACATGGTGCTTCAGGGCCATCAACACGTGGCCCACCACCAACAAGACCAACCCCTTGGCAGAAAGTTCATGCGTCAGCTTAAAAGCGTCCTTCAGCACGGGATCTTTGTCGATCAACACGGGCAACTCAATCACGCCGAACCAAACAACTGGGTAGCCCGACGCAAGGCTGTACAGGTATCCGAAGGTGGGCACCGCGAACATCAGCGCGTACAGGGCCCAGTGACCCAATTTGGCCAAAAAAATAGTTCGGCGCCCCCAATGCGCCGGGTACCGAGGAGCCCTGGAGTAAAAGCGAACCACAAGGCGCACAATCACCAAAGCAAATAGGGTCACACCCAGCCATTTGTGCCAATTAAAAAGCTTTAACTTGAAAGGGGTGATCCCGGGAATGTCCACCATGTACAAACCCACGCCAAAGGCAGTCAAAATGCCAACGGCCATCAACCAATGAATCAACACCATGGGCAAGCCGTAGCGACGGCTCTCTTGCAATGCACTGGTCACAACTCAATCCCTCGGGGTACGGTGGATACAATTTCCACAATATTTATTTGGGCTTAGCGCCTTTTTCAAGATACAATTTACAGTTGTTTTGCCGCTGCGTACACGCCAAGGGGTAAATTGGTTGCACGGCATGGCCGTTTTTCCATTACAAGCGCATTCAAATCAGGACGTTGTATGAGCGATTCAAACGAACACGAACTACCCTTCAAGACACCCAAGCAGCTGATTTACGCCATCGTTGCTTCATTTGTCATTCCCGTGGTGGTGATTATTTTGTTGGCCAATTATGTGAGCAGCAGTGAAAAGCCCGCTGCAGGTAGCTCCGCCCTCACCGCAGAAGCCATCGCTGAACGCCTGAAGCCCGTAGGCTCCGTTGAATTTGCAGACCCCAACGCGCCCAAAGTGCTCAAGGCGGGCGCAGAGGTTTACAAAGCCGCGTGTGCCGCCTGTCACGATGCTGGTGCGGCCGGTGCTCCCAAGTTTGGTGACAACGGCCAATGGGCCGACCGCTTGGGCAAGGGTTTTGACACACTCTGGAAAAATGCCGTGAATGGCATTGGTGCCATGCCCGCCAAAGGTGGCGTGGCCGACTTAGACGACATTGAAGTGGCACGCGCTGTGGCCCACATGACCAACGCGGCCGGTGCAAATTTCACTGCGCCTGAACCCAAAGCACCCGAGGCCGCTGCACCCGCCGACCAAGCTGCCGCACCTGCAGAAACCGCTGCCAAATAAGCGGCGTTGAACCTGCAACAGCTTTAAAAAAAGCCCCGCCAAGCGGGGCTTTTTCATGGTGAAGCAACACGCACCGACTACATCAACAGTCGTTGACCAAGCAGTGACCCACGCCTCTAAAAATCACCATCGCATTGTCCACCACATCGGCCACAGGCTGCTTGCACCCATCCAAAGCCCAACGCGCCGCCATGTACAGCACCGACCCCACCAAACCAGAGGCCAGCAAAGTGGAATCGAGTCGCTCGGTGGTCTTGGCCGGGTCGCGTTGCTCGATCAGCGGCCGCGCTAGGGTTTCCAGCATTTCCACAAAACTGTAGAGCGTCTTTAGAGATAGCTCCTCCAGGTGGCGATTCACCGTCAGCACTTCCACCAGCAGGATGCGCGCCGCCTCGGGACTTTCTTTGAACTGGGTGAAAAACACGGTCAACCCGGTGCGCGTGGCCTGCTCCAAATCCTCCGCTTCCACACTAAGCAGAATACGCTGCAACTTGTCCCGCAAGGTGTCTGTGATGTGCAGGTAACACGCGGTGAACAATGCTTCGGCATTGGCGAAGCTCTCATAAAAATAGCGCTCGGTGAGCCCAGCTTCCTGGCACAAACCCTTCACGGTGGCACTGTGATAGCCTGTGGAGCCAAACACGCGGATGCCCGCCTCAATCAACTTCATTCGGCGCTCAGCGGTGCGCGCCTCGTTGGACACGCCCCGGTATCGCCGACCTGCGGCTTTGGCAACTTGGTCTGGGCCTTTTGCATTCATATTGGAAGCATTATTCAAAAATGGGCATTGACAGTATGCAGGGCCATCATTAAATTGACAACCACGATTGTCAAATACTGAAGCGCGGACAGCCCGTACTTTAGCATCTCATACCAACACGACGGAGACTTCATACATGAAATCATTCAAGGGCAAGGTGGCCGCCATCACGGGCGCCGCATCTGGCATGGGCCGTACACTGGCGCTTCAACTGGTCAAAGACGGCTGCAGCGTATCGCTCTCCGATGTGGACACCCAAGGTTTGGCCGAGACCGTTAAACTCTGCCAGGCAGCTGCGGCACAAGCCAAGCAGACTGTAAAAGTAACCAGCCAGTCTTTGGATGTTTCCAACCGCGATGCGATGTACGCCTGGGCCGACCAAACCGCCAAAGACCATGGCAAGGTCAACCTGATTTTCAACAACGCTGGCGTGGCCTATGCCACACCCATCGAGCACATCGATTACGACAAGTTCGAATGGATCATGGGCATCAACTTCTGGGGTGTGGTGTACGGCACCAAGGCATTCTTGCCCCACCTCAAAGCATCGGGCGAGGGCCACATCATTAACACCTCTAGCCTGTTTGGCCTGTGTGCTCAACCCACGCAAAGCACCTACAATGCCACCAAGTTTGCCGTGCGCGGTTTTACAGAAAGCCTGCGCCAAGAACTGGACATGATGAATTGCGGCGTGTCTGCCACCAGCGTACACCCAGGCGGCATTAAAACAGCGATTGCCCGCAAGAGCGTGGCTGCCCCCGAAATCGAAGAGTTCACTGGCACCGATTCTGAGTCCGGCAAACAGTTCTTCGAGAAGTTCTTCATCACGAGCGCAGAAAAAGCGGCCGACATCATCCTGAAAGCCGTGAAAGGCAACAAGCGCCGCGTGCTGGTTGGACCGGATGCGGTGGCCATGGACGCGATGGTGCGCACATTGCCAGAGAGCTATCAGGCCATCATCGTGGGCCAAATGAAGAAGATGCGTGCCAAGCAACTGGCCCGCAAAAAGCGCAAAGCGGCTGAAAAAGAAGCGCAGAGCGCATGAAGACGCTCTTGCTGGTGGGTGCCACAGGCGTGGTGGGGCAGCAAGTGCTGTCTCAGGCCCTGGCGCACCCCAGCATTGCACGGGTGGTGGCGCCCACGCGGCGACCACTGCCACCTCACCCCAAATTGACCAACCCTGTCATCGACTTTTCCCAACTGCCCGAACAAGCCGAATGGTGGAAGGCCGATGCCGTGGTGTGCACACTGGGAACCACCATCAAACAGGCCAAAACGGCAGAGGCGTTTCGCGCGGTTGATTTGCATTTGGTGGCCACGGTGGCCA
>DASUEF010000209.1:0-9847 GCA_036275215.1 Limnobacter sp.
GGGTAAATGCCATGATGAAGGTGGTGGATGGGGAAGCATTGCCTGCACCACCCCCGAGGTCAACTCGGCCATCAAGCAATCCAATTGAAGAATACGGCCCGCTGCTCTTGTTCGTGGCCGTGGGCGTGGGCGGTGTATTGCGCAAGGCAGTGGGCCGATTGCCCGCTGCATTGGCGGTGGGCGCTGTGGTCACTGCACTGGCCTGGTTTTTGGCGGGTGCATGGCTGATTGCCATGCTCGCTGGTGTGGCGGCACTGCTCATCACGTTGTTCAACAATGGGGGCGGAGGGATTGGCACTGTGCATGGCAGTCGCCGGGGCGGTTTTGGTGGCGGGTTCGGTGGTGGTGGATTTCGTGGAGGAGGTGGCGGCTTTGGCGGCGGCGGTGCCTCAGGACGTTGGTGAGCCATGGGCATACAAATTAAAAGATTAGTCACCCATTTGTGCACCACAGAGCGCGCTGTGCACAAGGCCTTTGGCACCCCCTGCCTACAGGCGGTGGAGCAGACCATTCAAGCCAGCGAGCAACACCACACGGGCGAAATTCGTTTTGCCGTGGAAAGCGCCCTGGCCCTGCCGGATTTGCTGGCCAACCGAAGCGCCCGCGAACGGGCTGTGGATGTGTTTTCAAATTTGCGGGTGTGGGACACCGAGCACAACAATGGTGTGTTGATCTATGTGCTGTTGGCCGACCATGCCATTGAAATTGTGGCGGACCGTGGCATACACCGTGCAGTGGGCGATGCGGCTTGGGATGCGGTTTGTACCCAAGTCAAAGAGGCCTTCGGCCGTCAAGATTACTTGCAGGGTTCCACCCGCGCCATTGAAGCGGTGTCGGCCCTATTGATGGCGCATTTTCCGTGCAAGCAATTGGGCGGCCCCAATGAGCTGCCCAACCGGCCTGTGGTGTTGGGTTAAACCACAGGGCTTAGACCTCGACGATCAGCGGGCCTCACGCATCATGGCGCAATACGCTGGTTGTTTGTTTTCTTCAATTTGCAACCGCACCTCGGGCCTTGGGGGCAGCCGCTGCAGGTGCTGCTTGGCTGAAAGCCGCGCCAACCGTGAATGCCACGATTACTTTCCGGAGTTCAGTGTACGCAAGGTGATGATTTGCGTCAGATTGGATAAGGTTTTGGTCATCATGCGATGCCAAATCAGATTGACCACCACTGCATTGAAAACCGCTCGCTTGGCGGTCATGCCCACACCCTCTGTCAAATAAAACAGGTAACGCCAGGTCAGCACGGTTTCCTCGCCTTGCTGCTCAAACTCAAATGAACCCTTGGCGTGGTCAAGCCAGTTCAACAGGGGTTGGCTAAACCCCGTGCCGCGGTACACAAACTGACGGTTGGGCACAAAGGCCAGCAACTCTTCCTCAATCACGGCGCCGCCTTTGAAGGTGATGCGCTGAACATCGCCGACTTCACGGAACGTTTTTCCTTGAATCATTTCTATGTTAGTGATGGGCGCAATGACAGCGTCGCTGTGAATGTATTCTTGCGGCTGCAACCGGGTGAATGCGTTGAAGCATTCAGCCACGGGCACCGGAATTCGGCATGAACGCTGAATCATCAAAGGGGCCTGGCTCATGATTTCCTCTTCTTGTTAAATGTTTTGGATCACTGCGTATGTTGTCTAGATTCTTCCCTGTGCTGGGCAAGCTCAAAGCCCTTAAAACCCATGGACGCCTGATGTTGCACGCCTTTCGCCATGCTGACACACCCAAGTGGATCAAAGGCGTGATGCTCGGCGTGGTGGTGTATCTGTTCAGCCCCATCGACATGGTGCCGGATGTGTTGGTGCTGTTTGGTATCACCGACGATTTGGTGGTGATTACAGCAGCCATGTGGTTTTTGGGCAAGGTGATTCCTGAGCAGGTTAAAAACAGCCTGCCGATGCCACCCACCACAGAAAACGCGCCAACAACCGTCAAACCCCTGCCCCGCGCCGCACAAACCAGCTCGGAAAAACGCAAACCCTGGGGATGGATCATTCTTGGTGTGATTGCCTTGGGGGCCGTTGCCAGCCACCCGTGGGTCCACGCCCAATTAAGCAGCATTCAAACATTTTTCTGAGGTTGAAAGTAAACGTTTTACTCTAGAGCACGCCGTTCGCGATGGACGTAAAAAAGCCCGGCACAGGAACCGGGCTTGATAAGACTAAAGACTGCCTTGTTATTGTTTGCTTGACTCAGTGCCCCGTGGCAGCGCCCGCACCACGTGGTGTGCGTACATCTTCCACCAAGTGCTGAATGTGCTCTGGAGGGGGTGCAGTCACTTTGCTCACCACGTAGGCCACTGCAAAGTTCACAATCGCGCCCACAGTACCAAAGGCCTCGGGGGTGATGCCAAAGAAGCCGTTGGTGCCACCCACCATGCCCACATACTCGGTGCCCTTGATAAACAGGATCCCCTTGTGTGCAAACACATAGAACAGGGTCACGGCCAAGCCACTGAGCATGCCCACGATGGCGCCTGTGGAGTTCATCTTCTTGGAGAAAATGCCCATCATGATCACAGGGAACAGGGAAGAAGCGGCAATACCGAAGGCCAGTGCCACCGTACCTGCGGCAAAACCGGGTGGGTTTAAGCCCAAATAGCCTGCCAGCACAATGGCACCCGCCATGGAGATTTTGCCTGCCAACAACTCACTCTTCTCGGAGATATTCGGATTGAACACGCCCTTGATGAGGTCATGAGAGACCGCGGAGGAAATGGCCAACAACAGACCTGCCGCAGTGGACAAGGCTGCAGCCAAACCACCTGCGGCAACCAATGCGATCACCCAATTGGGCAACAAGGCAATTTCAGGGTTGGCCAGCACCATGATGTCGGCATTCACTGTCAGCTCGTTGCCTTTCCAGCCAGCGGCTTCCACCTTGGCCATGAACTCTGGATTGGTGCTTTTGTCGTTGTAGTACTGAATGCGACCATCGCCGTTTTTGTCTTCAAAACCAAGCAGACCGGTTTGAGCCCAACGATTCATCCAAGCTGGCTGCTGGTCGGCAGGCAAAGACGCCTCGGGTGCAAACAAGTCACCACCAGTCACCACATTGGTGTTGACTGTGGCGTGCAGGTTATAACGTGCCATCGCGCCCACGGCTGGTGCGGTGGTATACAGAATGGCGATGAACACCAAGGCCCAACCCGCAGAGGAGCGTGCATCGGCAACCTTCGGCACAGTGAAGAAGCGAATGATCACGTGGGGCAGGCCCGCGGTACCAATCATCAAACTCACGGTGTAGAAGAAGGTGTTGAGGTAGCTGCCAGCCGGTGTGGTCGTGTAGGTGTTGAAACCCAGATCGGTCACCACCTTGTCTAGGGTGGCCAGCATGGGTTGGCCGTTGGCCACCATGTCTGACCCCAAGCCCAACTGAGGCAAGGGGTTGCCGGTCAGATTCAGTGAAATGAAGATCGCTGGAATGGTGTAAGCGAAGATCAATACGATGTACTGAGCAATCTGGGTGTAAGTAATGCCCTTCATGCCACCAAACACAGCGTACATGAACACAATGCCCATGCCGATGTAAATGCCGGTTTCAGCGGACACGCCCAAGAATCGGGAGAAGGCCACGCCCACGCCGGTCATCTGGCCAATCACGTAGGTGATGGACGCAACCAACAAGCAAATCACCGCCACAGTGCGGGCGGTCTGGGAGTAGTAGCGATCACCAATGAACTGAGGCACAGTGAACTTGCCAAACTTACGCAAGTACGGGGCCAGCAACATGGCCAGCAACACGTAGCCACCCGTCCAGCCCATGAGAAACACGGAACCACCGTAACCCATGTTGGCGATCAAACCCGCCATGGAAATAAACGAAGCCGCTGACATCCAGTCAGCCGCTGTGGCCATGCCGTTGGCCACGGGGTGAACACCACCGCCAGCCACATAAAACTCACCCGTGCTGCCAGCGCGGGACCAAAACGCAATACCGAGGTACAGCGCAAAACTCAAACCCACGATGACGTAGGTGATTGTTTGCAAATCCATGAGCAATCTCCTTAGTCTTCGTGAACGTCGTGTTCGCGGTCGATTTCACCCATTTTCTTGGCGTAATAGAAAATGAGCACGATAAATATATAGATAGAACCTTGCTGAGCAAACCAGAAACCAAGTGGGTAACCACCCAGGTTGATGGCATTCAATTGCTCAACAAACAAAATGCCCGCGCCATACGAGACCACGAACCAAACAATCAGGATCTTGGTCAAGAGGCCGAGCGTTGCTTTCCAGTAGGCCTCACCGCCCTTTGGGTTGCTCATCGCTTGTCTCCTTTAAAGGTTTTTAATAAACCCAGGGTTTGCTGTTGCAAGGGTCACATCCCCCCAAACCTAGGCTTGCGAGTCAGTATCAAAGCAAAAACTTACGTCAAACTTAAATCTGGCAAGGGTTGTTAATTTTCTTTTCATGATTTACATCCTCTAAAAGACCTTTTTATAGCCTTCATTCCCCCCATTTCAATGAAGGATGTTTTGTCAAAGTACGCTGATTTTCATCTTCTTTTTGAATGATGGTGAAAACCCTGAGAAGCCCAAACTGGGGATACCAATTTCTGTAACCCCATGAAAGGCGCCACATGTCCCAAGCAAAACCAGAGCGCAGTACCCCGATTGCCCTTGATCACGCTGTTCGATTGTTCACTGCCCTGAGCGGCAGCCAGGCATGCATTGAGTTTGACCTCCAGGGCCAGGTGAAATATGCCAATCCCAATTTTTTAAAAGTCTTCGGCTACAAGCTAGAAGACATTCAGGGCAGGCATCACAGCTTGTTTTGCAAGCCAGGCACCCGGGATCTGCCGCAATACCAAGCGTTTTGGGAGGCGCTGCGCCGTGGTGAATACCAGGACGGTGAGTTTGTCAGGCTGGACTCACAAGGCAGGCCAGTTTACATACAGGCGAGCTACAACCCGGTGTTCGACGAAGAAGGCAAGCTGATTTCAATCATCAAGATTGCCAGCGACGTAACCCGCGTGAAAGAGCGCACCCTGGAAGACCAAGGCAAGCTAACGGCCATTGACAGATCACAGGCAGTGATCGAATTTGACCCCACCGGCAAAGTTTTGCATGCCAACAGCAACTTTTTGAAGCTGATGGATTACACGCTGGAGGAAATTGTGGGTCGCCACCACCGCATGTTTGTGGATGCAGCGGACTCATCCAGCCCGCAATACCAGGCTTTCTGGGAAAGCCTGGGTCGAGGACAGTATGAATCTGGCGAATTCAAGCGGGTGGGTCGGGGTGGAGAGGAGGTTTGGATACAGGCCACCTATAACCCGATTTTTGATCCCAATGGCAATGTGGTGAAAGTGGTGAAATTCGCCACGGATGTGACCAATAGCAAACTGCGCAATGCCGAATTTGAAGCCAAAGTGGCTGCCATTAACTTGGGACAGGCCGTGATTGAGTTTGATTTGGACGGCAATGTACTTAACGCCAACCGCAATTTCTTAAATGCCATGGGTTACACCCTGCGGGAAATTCAAGGCCAACACCACAGCATTTTCTGCACGCTTGAATACACCCAAAGCACCGAATACAGAGACTTTTGGTTACGTCTCAATGAGGGGCAGTTTGTAAGTGGTCGCTTTCACAGGGTGGGCAAGTACAACAGGGACGTGTGGATTCAAGCCACTTATAACCCGATCTTGGACCTGAATGGCAAGGTGACCAAGGTTGTGAAATACGCTTACGATGTGACAAAAGAAGTGATGCTGGAGCAAAGCATCAGCAACAAGTCCAGTGACATGCAGAAAGGTGTGAACCAGCTAAAGCAGTGCGTAGACTCTGTCTTGACCCACACCAAAAAGGCCATCAACAACACAAGCCAAGGCATGGACCAAGCCGCATCGGGCAGCAAACATCTGCACCGCGCGGTGGTAGCCATCCAAGCAATACAAACCAATGCGAGCAAAGTCTCTGACATTGTTCGTGTGATTGGCGACATCGCCAACCAAACCAATTTGCTTGCATTCAATGCCGCCATCGAAGCAGCGCGTGCCGGGCAACATGGGGTGGGGTTTTCTGTGGTTGCTGCCGAAGTGCGCAAACTGGCCGAGAGCAGCGCCACCGCAGCCAAACAAATTGCCAGCCTGATGGAGGAATCCACAGCCCAGGTCCACGACGGAATCGAGGTAGGACAACTCGCGCGGGAAACGATTGATCAGGCTACAACATCGGTCAAGGATTCATCTGGCCACCTGATCGACATTGAACGACTGGTCGAGGACCAGCAGGCGCTGGGACAAACTCTGCAAACTCTGATCAACGAACTCACCGAGGGCGCAGAAGCGGCCCGTAAGGCTTGACACCATGCAGGCGCTTACACAGGGTTATGGCGCATTTCGCGTGGGGTCGATGAACTTGGTTGTGCCCCTACTTGCAATTCGAGAGGTTGTGCCGTTGTTGCAGGTACATGCGCTACCGTGTACACCAACTTGGGTACATGGCGGATTGGATTTACGAGGGGTGAGTGTCCCAGTGATTGAACTGTCGGTGTTGCTGGGCAAACCAGAACTCTGCCAGCGTGCATCCGGAGACTGTGTGATTGTGGTGGCCATGAACGGCAAAATGCTGGGCCTACTGGCCAATCAAATGCACAACCTCTTTTTTGCAGACGACATACAGGTTCACCGTGCAAGCACCTTTGATGGGGAGCGAACCCTGTTTGCTGGCAGCATAAAAAGCCCTGAAAACGGCGCATTGATGAGCCTGCTAGACGTTGAACGTTTGCTGGTTTGGCCCCAAATGCCCACCGTTGAAGACCCAGAGCCTCACCGAGAAAACTCGGAAATGCACAATGAAGTTTTTTCCGAGGAACGCCATGTGCTCATGCTGATGCGATGTGGTGGTCTGCGAATTGCCATAGACCCCCGGCATGTGGAGACCACGCTCACCCGTTTAAGCCTGCAGCCTGCGGAGATGCAGGGGGGGTGTTATGTTGGCAATGTGAGCAACCGGGGTGAAACCATGCCCGCCATCGACTTGGCGATGTACCTCGGGATTGGCAACACACATGCGAAAAGTTGCCAACAGGCTTTCGTGATGCGCATGCAGCACGGACCTGTTGCATTGTTGATAGAGCAGGTATTGGACATGGTAGATATTTCCCCCACAGACCTGCTCGCATTGCCGAGTATGCACCTGCAAAAACCTCAAGCACTTCAGCATGTATGGCAACATCCATCAAACAATCACCGGCATCTTGTGCTGCACACCGACGGTTTAATGCAAGATCAGGAACTTCTCTCGCTGGCGCGTGTGCTTTCAAACGCCAACCAAGCTGTGCATCCGAATGACAAGACCGCTGACCTGGCAACAAAGCTGAACACCGAGCAGCTGGTGGTGTTTGCCTTGCAGGAGGAGTTTTGTACCCCGATGGCACAGGTATTGGAAGTTTTGCCTTTTGATCAGGCAATCTGCATGTTCGCCAGAGAAAACCCATTGCTGGGCGTGATCACGCACAAATCACAGGCCATTGCTGTGCTGGACTTGGCACAATGGATGGGACTGCCACGCCAGGACTTGGTGCACCAGGAAGCCAGTATTTTATTGGTTGCTGCTGGCGGCGCCGTGTTGGGATTTGCTGTGAATGCATTGCTATCAATTCAAAAAGCCACTTGGTCGCCTGCCGTGCCATTGCTTGGCGAAGAAAAATTGAAGCAATACAGCCGCCCGGGGGCACAAGGAACATGCAAACAAATGGCTGAGCTAGGCGAGCAGGGCAACACCCGCATGCTGGAAGTGCTGGATTTACAAGCGCTGGCGCAGGCCTATCTCAACCTTGAACACCCGGCCATTCAGCCAGAAACATTAGTCCACTTGGCCTGAGGCACGCAACGCATGAAAGCCCTGCTCCCATTGCGCAAATCGATCCTCTTCAATGGCCTGCCGCATTTGCTGCATCAAATCCAGGTAGTAGTGTAGGTTGTGGGTGGTGTTCAGGTGCGCACCCAGAATCTCCTTGCTGCGGTCTAGGTGATGCAAATAAGCACGCGAAAAATGCTGGCAGGTGTAACAGGTGCATTGCTCGTCCAGCGGGCGTTCGTCGTTTCTGAATTTCGCGTTGCGAATGCGAATATCACCCGTGCGGGTAAACAGCCAACCATTTCTGGCATTGCGCGTGGGCATTACGCAATCAAACATGTCGATGCCTTTGCCCACAGCATTCACCAAATCTTCCGGAGTGCCAACGCCCATGAGGTAGCGCGGTTTGTTGGCTGGCAGTTGTGGCGCGGTGTGTGCCAAAATGCGTTGCATGTCCTCTTTGGGTTCACCCACGGATAGGCCACCAATGGCATAGCCATCAAACCCAATGTCTTCAAGGCCCTTTAGAGAGATGTCCCGCAGGTCTTCGTACATCCCACCCTGCACAATCCCAAACAAGCCATTGTGATTGCCTAAGGCATCAAAAGCATCGCGAGAGCGGCGGGCCCAGCGCATGGACATCTCCATGGAGCGGCGCGCTTCGTCGTGGGTGGCCGGGTAAGGTGTGCATTCATCAAAAATCATCACAATGTCGGAATTCAACACCGTTTGGATACGCATGCTTTCTTCGGGCGTTAAAAACAACTTGTCCCCGTTGACTGGGGAGCGAAAATGCACACCCTCTTCCTTGATTTTGCGCATGGCCCCCAAGCTGAACACCTGAAATCCGCCGGAATCGGTGAGGATCGGCCCGTGCCAACCCATGAACTGGTGCAAGCCACCAAACTTGGCCATGATGTCCAGGCCAGGCCGCATCCACAAGTGAAAGGTATTCCCCAAAATGATCTGTGCTTGAATGCCCTGCAAATCACGCGGTGTCATGCCTTTGACCGTGCCATAGGTACCCACAGGCATGAAGATTGGCGTTTGGATTGTGCCGTGCACTGTTGTGATTTCGCCCCGGCGTGCTTGGCCCGAGGTGGCTTTGAGAACAAAAGAGAGCGAGGTCAAAATGGGGGCCCTGCGGCTGAGTTGGCAGTGAAAACGTGCCGTATTCTAAATCATTTCAACAACATGCAAGCCATTTGTTGATCCGGCCGGGCACCTTTCGAGCGTGTATTCCAGCATCCAGGCTGGTTGTTTGGCACAATGGGAGCTTGTCTTCAAAGAAGTACCCCATGCAAGCACCTGTCAACCCAGAATTTATTCGTGCAGAGAAACACGAAGGCGAAGCCGAGCTGGATGCCCACATGTTCCGCCAAGCCTTGGCACAATTCGCCACGGGCATCACCATCATCACCACCAAAAAGGCCGATGGCAAATACGTGGGTGTGACGGCAAACTCATTCAACTCAGTGAGCCTACACCCGCCGCTGGTGCTGTGGAGCCTTGCCAAAAAAGCAAGCAGCCATGAAGCATTTGCCAGCGCCACGCATTACGGTGTGAGCGTGCTGGCCGCTGATCAAGAAGAGTTGTCTCACCGCTTTTCCACCTACAAAGGCGACCGATTTGACGGTGTGGAAGTGATTGAAGGCTTGGGCGGCTGCCCGCTGATTCCCAATGCCCTTGCACATTTTGAATGCAAAATCAAAAGCCGGCACGATGAAGGCGATCATTTCATCATGGTGGGCGAGGTATTGCGCTGCGATTTTAGAGAGGGCGAGGCCTTGGTGTACAGGTCGCGGAAGTACTTCCGCAACTGAGGGGACTGAGCCATGCCCCAAGGCGTGCGCCAATCTGTATTTCCCTCCCTGAGCCTGGCCACGCATGTGGCTAGTGCGTCTTCATAGACCCGTGGTGTGAGCCTGTTGGCCTTGGATCAGCCCGAGTATCCCTTCTTGCCCCTGGCCAGGGGGCATGCAAAGCGAAAGTGTCGCTGTTGCATCCGGTCCGTCTTGTCGCCAAGCAAAGCTTGTCGAC
>DASUEF010000210.1:0-3004 GCA_036275215.1 Limnobacter sp.
TAAATAGGCCAGCACTTCACCTTTGCGAACAGTTTGCCCCAGCACAGGGAACCCCTTGGCTGGTGGTTCTACCCGGCCCTGAAACGGGGCTTGAACACGCCCACCCGCATTGGGGTCAATTTCAACCTTGCCATTCAGTTCGGTGGTTTGTGTGTGCTCACCTTGAAACACCATCTGCGTGCGTATTTCCATGCGGCGCTGACCCAGCTTGGGAATGTTCACGCTGCCATCGGGCAGACGCGCCAGCCCGCCAGGGTTGGTGTTTGCAGGTGCATCCAGGTGTTCGCCGTTGGGGCCATGCGCACCGGGTGCGGCCAACACCGGGTTGAACAACAGCCCGGCCGACAGCGTTGCGGCTGCAACAAGAATTGCGTGAATGAACAATTGCGTCATGATTAAATCTTCCTTGAAACCGTGCTTGAGGCGCGGCGGCGAATGCGCTGAACCACCAGAACCAACACGCTAAGCACCAGCACCAAAGCCAACCAGGCGTAGGGGGAGTGCAACATCTCTCGAATAGGGCCGTGGCCATCGTGTTCGTGGTCATCGTGGTGGGGGTGACCGTGTTCCACATGTTCTGTTGCGGCACCGGTGGATTTCAGTGTCGCCAGCAACAGGTCACCCTGCGTGGGTGTGCTCAGTGTAAAAATCAGTTCGTGATCGCCAGGCTTTTGCAACAAGGCCAGCAGGGCCGGGTCATCAAAAGCATAATCACCAGCATCCTCATGAAAGGTCGCTTGACTTGTCAGGTCTGCCACTTGCACTTGCAAGGTGCCATTCAGAACAGGTACGTTGGTCTTGTAATCGTCCACCAGAACTGACAATTCCGTGCTGTAAAGCTTAGCCACCAGCTCGAAATTTTCAGTGAAGGTTTCTGTGCGTGGTGTGGCATCGTTCACCGTGCTGCCAGTGTCGGGCGCATCCAAGTGTTCACCATTGGGGCCGTGTGCACCGGGCGCCGCTATGGCAAGTTGGGCTATCAGCAGCAAGCTGATTAAAAAAAGTGCGATGTTTTTCATAGATTGTTCTCCGGCAAAATTCCCAGTGCCTGTTTGTAGTCCGACACTTTGGCGGCATGTTCGACAGTGGCTTTGCGTGCAAGGCGCTGCGCCTCAAAGGCCTGCTGTTCAAACCGCAGCAGGGTGGGCAAATCGGTTTCGCCCAGCTCGAAAGACTTCTGGATCAGGGCAAAGGCTTCCTGATTGGCCTTGGCCCTTTCCTCGGCTGTTTTCTTGAGTTCTTCAAACAGACTCACGCTGGAAGCCGTGGCTTGTGCCCTGGCTTTCAGGCTGCTTTCCAGCTTGCGCAAACTGGCCTGTGCCGCCAGTTCATCGGCTTGTGTTGTCAATATTCTGATTTGGTGTTTTGCACTTGATCCCAATGGAATTCGGGTGCCAATCATCAGCGATTTTTCTTCAGGGGCGGCAAAGCCCCCTTTGTCGCTGACCAGGCCCAAGCTGATTTCTGGATTTGGGCGGCTTTGAACACCAGCCAGTTCGCGCCTGGCTTGCGCAAGGCTGACCCGTTGTTTGGCATGAAGCAAGGCGGGGTGTTCAGACAAACTCAACGCGCTTCGGAAAACCAGCATGCCTTCGATTGTTGGATCGCTTTTTTGGTCGCCTATTGCGCTGGCCGGTAACCCAGTCAACGCAGTGAATTCGGCGGCCAACAGCGACACATTCGACACGGCATTGCCAAAATCGGCTTTGGCCTGCGCATGCAGTGCCTGGGCCTGAAGCTGATCAACGGTTGCCAAATCTCCGGCCGCAACGCGTTTCTCAACATCGCTCAGCAACCGTTGCGTGCCCACCAGGCGAGCCTGGGCAATTTCAACATCCAGGTGCGCTGCCATGGTATTCCAGTAGGCTTGCCGAACCTGCTGCGCCAATTCCAGTTTTTGAAGGGTTGTGGTCAGGCTGGCCATTTCAAGCTCTGCGTTGGCCAGGTTTTGCGAACCTTTGCGTTCGCCCCACAGCCAAACCGGTGCAACAACACCCAGCTCCACTTCCCTCAAGCCCTGGTTGTCAAAGTTTCGGTCAGACCGGTACGAGCCCTCCAGGCTAAGAGGTTCAGGGGTGAGGCTGTTGGCAGCCTCAGTCGCATATCGTGCTGATTCGAGGCGCTTTTCTGCGGCCTGAAGTTCAGGGTCTATTGCAAGCGCGGATTCAAAGGCCGACGCAATACTGATGCCTTGGTTTGCCCCCTGGGCGGTTTGAAAAGCCATGCACAGCAAAGCACCCAACGCGCATCCCAGCCGCACAGCGGCACGCGGTTTGTTCATGAACAACTCCGGAAATCAAGATGGTCACTGTCCCTTTCCGTCTGGAAAAAGACACATGGATCAATGCTTGATCAACACCAGTTGGGGCGTTCTATGCGGCTGCACAGCAGCGTTTCTTGCCAAGCGGGAAGTTGGCCATGGAGCACTGCGGTGGGGGAGGGAAAACCGGGCATGCCCATCTCGGTGAGCAAAGACACTGGTTGCAGGTGAAAGTGGTGATGGTGTTCTGCGCCATCGCCATCCGTTGATTCGGCCTCGTGATGGTGCGCGTGATGATGTGCTGAATCTGAGTGACTGTGGTGGTCATGAAACACCGATTCAGCCAGCGTGGTCGTGTTGCTGTGGGTGTGATACAGGTGTACCGCCGCCCAAGCCGATTGCAGCGGCAGAACAAGCATCAACAATAACCACGTCAATCGTTTCATGGTCCGAGTGTATCACGCGTCTTTGGGCGCTTGCCGCACACGGGCTTGAATATCCCGGATGTTCACCCGCGCTTTCAAGCGGTTGGCCAACAAAAACAAGCCACCCAGCTTGCGGTGAATGAACAGGCAATCCACCGGTGGGGCATGCCAAAATTTGCGATCTTCTGCAAGCGCCAATCCTTTGTCGCGCAGACGCAGGGCAAGGTCGGTGGTGCCAAAAGCAAAGCCACCCTCGGTGCACAAGGGCTCGCAAGCAAGCGCCATGAGGTCGAGCACCAATTCTCGGTGGTGATCCAGC
>DASUEF010000211.1:0-13013 GCA_036275215.1 Limnobacter sp.
TGGTAGGGGCGATCCGGGTTTGGATTCGGGAAAGTCTGCAATTCGCGGCTGGGTTGGGTACTCATGTTTCTCTCTTCACTTCAATGTTGGTGCCAACACAGGCACTGCGCCCCGGTAAAGCCCAAAGGCTTTGCTATTATAAGGTCACCGGCGTTTGAAGTTCCGGGCTGGTTTTCGTTTTATCCGTTCTATTGACCCTCTGACCACCTCATCGTGCGATTAACACACATACGCTTGGCAGGATTCAAATCATTTGTTGAGCCCACGTCCTTTGCTGTGCCCAGCAATTTGGTCGGCGTGGTTGGCCCCAACGGGTGTGGCAAGTCCAACATCATTGACGCGGTGCGCTGGGTATTGGGCGAATCAAAAGCCTCCGAGCTGCGGGGCGAGTCCATGCAGGACGTGATTTTTAATGGCTCTACCAATCGCAAGGCGGCATCCCGCGCCAGTGTGGAGCTTGTATTTGACAATGCCGAAGGGCGGGCTGGAGGCAGCTGGAATCAGTACGCAGAAATCTCTGTGAAGCGCGTGCTAACCCGCGACGGCAATTCCACGTATTACATCAACCAGCAGGCTGTGCGTCGACGGGACGTCCAAGACATCTTCTTGGGCACCGGCTTGGGCCCGCGTGCTTACGCCATCATCGGCCAGGGCATGATTGCCCGCATTATCGAAGCGCGCCCCGAAGAACTGCGTATTTTTCTTGAAGAGGCCGCGGGCGTCTCTAAGTATAAAGAGCGCCGCCGCGAGACTGGCAACCGCCTCCAAGACACCCGTGACAACCTCACTCGCGTCGAGGATATTTTGCGCGAACTGACCGGGCAAATTGAGCGTTTGGAGCAGCAGGCGACGGTGGCTCGCCAGTTCAAAGAGCTTGAGGAAGCCAAAAACACCAAGCAACGTCTGCTTTGGACCATCCGCTACAGTGAGGCGCACGAGCAAAAAAACACCACCTCGGCCAAGCTTGAGCGTGCCAAGGCCGATTTGGAGCAGATCCAGGCCAAATCCATACACACCCAAACCGAGTTGTACGCCCTGCGGGACAAGCAGGTGGATGCACAGCAGCAGCTAGAAAATGATCAAACCAAGTGGATTGAAGCCAACCGCGAAGTGAGCCGGTTGGAAGCTGACTTGCGTGTGATGGCAGAGTCCCGCACTCGCTTAGGTGCACGGGTTGCTGAACTTGAGAGCGAAATCCAAACGTGGCGAGCGCGTGAAGAAGAGGCCCGCATTAAATTGGATGACCTCAGCGGCTCCGCCCAGGACCAGCAGGCTGAACTAGAAGAGTTAAGCATCGCACTGGAGGAAGCCGAGCTTGCGGTGGAGCCCGTAGAAATAGCGCTTCAAGAGGCGCGCATGGCCGTGGATCGCAAACGTTCGGAAGTGATGCAGATCCAGCAACAACTCAGCCAAGTGTCCTCGCAACAAGAGTCGGCCAGCCGGGGCGAATCCAATGTGCAGGGCAAGCTTGAGCGGCTTGCCAATGAGAAAAATCAGATTGCGGCCCCATCTATCGATGAACTCGAGCGACTACAGGCGCAGGTAGAAACCTTGCAGATTGAGTTGGACCGTGCCACCGAGAGTTATGTCAGCATGGATCAACGTTTGAGTGCCAGCAGCCAAGAGCTAGACGCAATTCAAGTTGCATTCAACACCGAACGAGATCGCCACGCCAACGCATCGGCTCAATTGCAGGCGCTCCAGAGCCTCAATGAGCAACTTGCAGAAAGCGCAGAACTTAAGCCTTGGATTGAAAGCAGTGGATTGGCACAAACGCCGCGCATTTTAAGCGGCTTGCAGGTGGAGCGGGGCTGGGAGCGTGCTTTGGAGTCTGCACTGCGCGAGGCCTTGGACAGTTTTCAGGTGCGAAGCCTGGATGTGGTGGAGGGGTTTGCCAAGCAGCCTCCCCCGGCGCGTGTGGCATTCATTGAATTGGGTGACAGTAGCGGCCAGCCTTTGCCGGTGGGGCCGGAAGATTTGGCCAGCGTGGTGCGCAGCGCCGATAGCAACACACAGCAAGCACTGGTGAAGTTATTGGCTGGTTATTTGATGGCCTCTGACCTTCACACCGCGTTGCAAAAGCGGAAGGCACTCAGGCCGGGTCAGCGAATTTTTACCCCGCAAGGCCACAGCGTAAGCTTGAGTGGTGTGTCTTTTTACGCAGAGGACAACGCTCAGTCTGGTCGCCTGGAGCGGCAGCAGCAAATTGAAGCACTTCGCACAGAGGTGCGCGCCTTGGACTTGCTCAAAAACGAATCGATGGGCAAGCGTGACCAACTCCAATTGCGTGTGGGTGAATTGAAGTCCCAGGTGGTGCAGGCGCGTAGTTTGGTGGAGGCCACCACCCGCAGGTTGCACGAAAGCCAGGTGCAGCTGATTCGCATACAGGAACAACAAAGCCGCGCAGATAGTCGCCGCGAACAGATCAATCTGGATGTGGCTTTGCTCCAATCTGAATTGGAAGAACACCGCGCTATGCTCTTGGAGAGCGAAGATCGGTATGCAGAACTTGACGAGCAATTGGCGGTGGCCAGCGATGCGCTGGAGCAGCTCAAAGACAAAGTGACCGTGGCAGAGCAGGCTGTTCGCGACAAGCAAATGCAGGTTCAGGCTGCCGTTCGAAAGAAGCAGGATGCGGAGTTCAGTATTCGCAATCAGGAATCACGACAACGCGAGTTGGAGCGCGAGGTGCAGTTTGCGCAAAATCAAGCGCAACAGATTGCACAGCGCAAACAGCTTGCACTGACCGAACTTGACAGCTTGTCAGAAGTTGCTGGCCAGGAAGCGTTACAAGGTGCACTAGAAGAACGTGTAATTGCCGAAGAGCGTGTTGCCGTGTCCCGCGATGCGCTAGAGCAAATCATGAGCAAGGTGTCGGAGCTGGAGCGCGCCGAACATGAAAGCGACAAACTGGCGGAGCCTTTGCGGCAGTCCATTCAGGACTACGCACTCAAAATTCAAGCCGCCGATCTCACCATCGAGCAATATCAAAACCTCCTGCTGGAAGTGCAGGCTGACGTGGATGAACTGACCAAGGCACTTTTGGCCATGGAAGCGCCTCCCAAAGCCTCTGTGTTGCAAGCCGAAGTGACTCGATTAACCAGCAGCATGCAAGAGCTGGGTGCTGTGAACTTGGCCGCCCTGGAAGAGCTGGCTGCGGCCTCCGAGCGAAAAACCTTTCTGGATCAGCAGGCCGCAGATCTCATGGAAGCCATGGAAACACTGGAAGATGCGATTCGAAAAATTGACAAAGAAACCCGCGACTTGTTGCAGGAAACCTTTGCGGTGGTCAATGGTCACTTCTCCAAGTTGTTCCCCAAGCTGTTTGGGGGCGGGGAAGCGCGATTGGTGATGACAGGTGATGAAATTCTGGATGCGGGCGTGCAAGTGTTTGCGCAGCCTCCGGGCAAGAAAAATGGAACCATTCACCTGTTGTCGGGTGGCGAAAAGGCTCTGACCGCCACTGCATTGGTGTTTGCAATCTTTGAATTGAATCCTGCTCCTTTCTGTTTACTCGACGAGGTGGACGCCCCGCTGGACGATGCAAACACCGAGCGCTTTTCACGCCTGGTCAAACAAATGTCTGAACAAACCCAGTTTTTGTTCATTTCCCACAACAAGATCGCCATGGAAATGGCCGAACAGCTCATTGGCGTCACGATGCAAGAAAAGGGAGTTTCACGCATTGTGGCCGTCGATTTGGCAGCGGCTGAGAAAATGGCCACGGAAACTGTATGAATGATTTGCAAATGACCCTCTTGATTGTTGGCGGTGGTGGTATTGCAGCCATGATTGCCTACAACTGGTGGCAGGATTACAGGCTGCGCAAGCAGGCCAGTGAGCGATTTGGTGACAACCAACAAGACCCATTGCTGCAAACCGAAGGTGGTTTATCCAGCGACTCTGGCAAGGCGCCTCAACGCACTGAGCCTGGATTTTCCATTAATCCGTTCGATGAATCTCCGGAACTCGAAGAAAACCCCGATACATTGGAGGATTTGTCGTCAGATTTGGCGGACAACGCATTGGAAAACCAGGTCCAAGAGGGAGTAGACAAGCGCCTTTTTGCTGATTTCGTAATTCGGTTTGAAGAAGCCAAAGATGCAAATGCTTGGAAACCTTTGGTGGATGGCTTGGATCAGATCAACCGAAAACGAATTGTGTACTCTGCATGTCCGCATCTGGCTCAAGATGGGCGTGAAGTCTTGTGGTTCAAGGCCATGCCTTACATGGGGCAGGCGCAGGCTTTGCGTGCCAGTGTACAAATCGCCAACCGCAAAGGCCCGTTGTCCTCGATTGAGTTCTCCGAGGTGCTGGCCAAGCTTCGGCGATTTGCAGAAGAGCACAACGCGGAGCTTGAGTTTCCTGAGATGAAAGATGTGGTTGCCAGGGCCGAGACGCTGGACCAGGCCGCTGCCGCATTGGACACATTGCTGGGCTTACATTGTCTGTTGCCAGAATCAGTGCCGGAATCCACAGCCACAGAGCGACTTGCACAATCCGGTTGGATTCAGAAGGGACATCAGTGGATTCTGCAAGATGAGGCCGGTGTATTGGCCACCATGGTGATTCACAATGCGCCAGGAAAACGGTTGTTGAGTTTCAACATTGATGTGCCCAATTCAGTGGAGCCAGTCAAAGCCTTGGGCGACATTGTTACCGTGTGCCATGGTTTGAACAGCGAGTTTGGTGCTCCGCTGATGGATGATTCCGGTCGCACATTAAGCACACAGGCCATTGAAGGTATTTACAAGCAATTGATGGAACGTGTGCGCAATCTTAGTGACTCCGGATTTAAGCCGGGTGCGTTGGCCTCCAGGATTCTTTTCTCCTGATCCCGCTGCAGCATGAGCAATCTGGATTTGTTTGATCAGCAGGCAATGCCGCACCCGGATGGTGAGCACCGCGTGGCAGAGTTGATTGCCACACTCAATCGCTGGGAGCACGCCTATTATGTGCTTGACGATCCAGAGGTGCCCGACTCTGAATACGACAAGCTATACCAAGAGCTGCTTCAGATTGAGCAGGCCGACCCCAAACTGGTGCGCAGTGACTCTCCCACACAACGCGTAGGCGGAAAACCAGTCGAAGGTTTTGCACAGGTGCCACATCGTTTTCCAATGTTGTCTTTGGGCAATGCTTTTGAAGACGAGGACGTGCTTGCCTTTGATCGGCGCGTCAAAGAGCTGGCCGAGTTGCCAGGTGACTCCATTGTTGAGTACGCGATCGATCCAAAATTCGACGGTCTGGCCATCTCTATCCACTATCGCAAGGGCGTTTTTCACCAAGCAGTTACCCGTGGGGACGGCAGCGTTGGCGAAGATGTGACTGCCAATGTGAAAACAATCCGCAGTTTGCCCATGCGGCTGACCAGCTCAAATCCCCCTGAGCATCTCGAGGTGCGTGGCGAGATTTTTATGACGAAGGCCGAGTTTGCGGCCATGAATCAACGTCAGGCGGAGCAGGGGCTCAAAGTGTTTGCCAATCCGCGAAATGCAGCTGCTGGCACAGTTCGGCAATTGGACCCGCGCATTGCAGCGTCGCGTCCTTTGCGGTTTTTTTGCTACGGCGCAGCCTTGGAGCGGGCAGACTTGATGAGGCTCAAAACGCAATCAAGTCTCATGAACTGGCTGCGAGAATTGGGTTTGCCCGTCTCGCCTTTGAGCAGAAGTGCACGCGGCGCTGAAGGCTTGATCGATTACTACAGGCACATCGGTACTGAGCGTCAAAATCTCCCCTTCGAGATTGATGGCGTGGTTTATAAAGTGGACTCTTTCGAGCTTCAGGATCGCCTGGGGTACGTGGCCAAAGCACCCAGGTTTGCCATCGCACACAAGTTTCCACCCGATGAGGTACTCAGTCGTTTGCTCGCCATCGAAGTGCAGGTGGGTAGAACCGGATCGATTACCCCTGTGGCCAAACTGGAGCCTGTCCGTGTTGGCGGAGTGGTGGTGTCGTCTGCCACCTTGCACAACATGGATGAAATTGAGCGCAAAGACCTGCGGGTCGGGGATCAAGTGCTCGTGCGTCGCGCAGGTGATGTGATTCCTGAAGTGTTACCCTTTCAAGGTAACCAACGGCTTACCAGCAGTGTGGCATTTGAAATGCCCACGCACTGTCCAGTGTGCAATTCGGTGGTGCGCAAAGAAGAGGGCGAGGCGGTTCATCGTTGCACAGGTGGTTTGGTGTGCCGTGCACAACTCACACAGGCCATCATTCACTTTGCGCATCGACGTGCCATGGACATTGAAGGACTGGGCACGAAGCTTGTGGAAGTTCTCGTCGAAAAGCGGTGGGTGAAAACCCCAGCAGATCTCTATCGCTTGCAGTTCGAGCAACTGCTCAGCTTAGAGCGCATGGGCGAGAAGTCTGCCTCCAACTTGATGCAGGCCCTCGAAAAATCCAAACACACCACCTTGGGGCGATTTTTGTTTGCCCTGGGTATACGGCACGTGGGTGAAGCCACAGCACGTGACTTGGGCCAACATTTTGGAGGCGTTGAGCCCTTAATGCGAGCCAGTGAGACTGAATTGCTCGAGGTCAATGACGTTGGGCCTGTGGTGGCCCAATCCATTCGTCAATTTTTTGACGAATCTGCCAACCGCCAAGTTGTGTTGGATTTATTGGCACTGGGCGTGCAATGGCAGGCCGCGCCAATGTTGGACGAAACTGTGCAGGAGCATCCTTTTTTTGGTAAAACCTTTGTACTCACAGGCACACTAAGCAGTTACAGCCGGGATCAAGCGGCCGAGTTGATTGTCGCCCGTGGGGGCAAAGTGAGTGGGTCGGTCTCAAAAAAAACAGACTATGTGCTGGCGGGTGAGTCGGCAGGTAGCAAGTTGGACAAGGCACAAAGCCTCGGTGTACAAATTCTGGATGAAGCGGCTTTTGTTGGCATGCTTTGATTATTTTCTAATTTAATTTTATCGGCGGTATTCACCATGAGCAGAGTTAGAAAGGCAGTTTTCCCCGTGGCTGGCATGGGCACACGCTTCTTGCCAGCGACCAAGGCAAGTCCCAAAGAGATGATGCCAGTGGTGGACAAGCCACTGATTCAGTACGCGGTTGAAGAGGCGTTGGACGCCGGCATCACTGAAATGGTGTTCATCACTGGGCGCAGTAAACGAGCCATCGAGGACCATTTCGACAAAGCCTATGAGCTGGAGGCTGAGTTGCAGGCTCGAGGCAAAAAGGCTCTTTTGGAAGTGGTAAAAAACATTGTGCCAAGCCATGTGAACTGCATTTATATTCGCCAGATGGAGCCACTCGGCCTAGGACACGCTGTGTTGTGCGCTGAGCCCGTGGTGGGCAACGAACCTTTTGCGGTGCTACTGGCCGACGACCTGATGGATGTGTGTAAAGGCAAACCCTCTGTGACACATCAAATGGTCAAGGTATATGACAAAGAACACGCCAGCATACTGGCGGTGCAAGAAGTGCCATGGGAAGACACAAAATCCTACGGCATCGTCTCCAGCACGCCTTGGAACAAAGAGTCCGAGCGGGTCAATGCGATTGTGGAGAAGCCAGATCCCAAAGAAGCGCCCACGAACCTCGCTGTGGTAGGGCGTTATGTGCTGAACCCCCAAATTTTTGAGCACATCCGGAAAGTGGGCAAGGGCGCAGGCGGCGAGATTCAACTCACCGACGGCATTGCTTCGCTGCTCAACGTCCAACCTGTACTGGCTTATCGTTTCGATGGCACGCGTTTTGATTGTGGCTCCAAACTGGGGTATCTCAAAGCCACCGTAGAACTTGGCCTGAAGCATCCAGAGGTGTCGGATGAGTTTGCAACTTACCTGGCCTCCATAGGATAAAACCCATGTATGCAGTGATTGGTGGAAGTGGGCTTAGTCAGTTGCCCGATTTTGAGATAACGCGCAGGCAGGTTCAGCGCACGCCGTATGGCGAACCATCCGGGGCCCTAACCATGGGGCGGTTGGCGGGTCGGGACATTGTTTTTTTAGCCCGCCATGGTTATGGCCACACCATTGCGCCTCATCAGATCAATTATCGAGCCAACTTGTGGGCTTTGTCGCAGCTCGACATAGAGGGGATTGTGGCGGTTGCATCGGTGGGTGGAATTCGCCCTGATCTAAAGCCCGGTCAACTGGTGGTTCCAGATCAGATTCTTGACTACACCCACGGGAGGGCTGCCACGTTTTTTGAGGGTGACAACGAGGCTGTCCAGCACATCGACTTCACATGGCCTTATGATTCTGCCTTGCGTGCCTTGTTATGTCAGGCGGCGGACGCTGCCGGTGAGCAAGTGGTGCAGGGGGGATGCTATGCCTGCACGCAGGGGCCGCGTTTGGAGACCGCCGCAGAAATTCGCAGGCTCTCGCGTGATGGCGCTGATATTGTGGGTATGACCGGCATGCCAGAGGCTGCACTGGCGCGAGAGCTAGATATCCCCTACGCGCATCTCGCCCTTGTTGTGAATCAAGCTGCTGGGGTTGGAGAAAGTGCACAAGAGATTTCTCACGCACAAATCAGCAAAACCGTCCAAGGTGGCATGGCTTGCGTCATGGGCATTATCAAATCACTGGTTCAGTTGCATGAAGACTGAATTAAATCGACAGCAGCTCCAACAGCTCGGTTTCGAGCTGAATTTGGAGCTTCTGGGAATTCAGGCTCTGCCCGTATAGCAAAAAACTATCTTCAGCCCTCTCGCCAAGCGTCATGATTTTCGCCGTTTGCACACTCACCTTGTATTTGGCCAAAAGCTTGGTGATCGAATAAAGCAAACCAGTGCGGTCGGTGGCAGACACCGTGAGCAGGTACTGATTTCCCTTCTCGTCTGGTTGCAAGTCCACGCTGGGGCGAATCGGGAAATGTCTTGATTGTCGAGACATTCGCCCAAACACTGGTTCAGCCAGCGGCGCCCGTTTGATTAACCTCTCCTGTAGCTCAGCCTCCAGCAACGACAATGTTTCTCGGTAAAACTCTGTGCCATTGTCGTGCTGGATCAAAAATGAGTCCAGAGCATATCCGTGTGCTGTGGTATGAATTTTTGCATCCAAGATGCTGAGGTTTTTGGAGTCAAAGTAACCGCAAATCCGCGCAAACAGGTCGACCTCATCGCGGGTATAAACCATCAACTCCAAACCTTCTCCCAGTGGTGACAATCGTGCTTTCACGATGGGAGTGTCTGCATTCACACGCCAATACAGATGCCTGGTATGCCAGGCGATATCGCTGGGGCCCTGTCGTAGAAAATACGACATATCAAGCTGCTTCCAAAGTATGTCTTGCACGTCATCCGACAAGGCGTAAAGACGCAAAATTCGCTTGGCCTCCGCCTGTTGCTCTGCCAGCATTTGGCGTCGATTGGGCGCTTCGCCATCAAGTTGTTTGAGCGTGAGGCGGTAGAGATCCTCCAACAACTTGCCTTTCCAAGCATTCCAAACCTTGGGGCTAGTGCCGCGAATGTCCGCCACGGTCAGCAAATACAGTGCGGTAAGGCGACGCGGCGTTTTCGCAATCTCTGCAAACTCGCGGATCACTTCAATATCCGACAAATCTTTCTTTTGTGCAGTGTTCGACATGGTCAGATGGTGCTTCACCAAAAAACCAATCAGATCGGTGCTCTCTTCATCCAGACCATGATCCTTGCAAAATTTGCGAGCATCAACCTCACCCAGTGTGCTGTGGTCTCCGCCTCGCCCTTTGGCCACATCGTGAAAAAGTGCTGCCAGGTAGAGCAGCCAATGGTCGTCAAAGTTCGCCATCAACTGACTGCAAAATGGGTATTCGTGTGCATGCTCAGCCATGGTAAAGCGACGCAAATTGCGCACCACCGTCAGAATGTGCTGGTCTACCGTGTACACGTGGAAGAGGTCGTGCTGCATTTGCCCCACAATCTTTCGGAACACGGGCAGGTAGCGACCCAGCACGCTGGTCTCGTTCATGCGGCGCAATTCGTGCACAATGCCGCGCGGTTGCTTGAAAAACTCAAGGAACAGCGCCTTATTGATCGGGTTTTTGCGAAATTCGCTGTTGATTTTGACGCGGCTATGCCAGAGTTGACGCAATGTCCGAGCGCTCATGCCCTTCAGGCTCGCATTTTGTTGCATCACAATGAATGCACGCAAAATGGCAGAAGGATTGCGGTCAAACACATCATCATGGCGAATATCGAGCAAGCCGTCCATGGATTGAAACTCGTCGTCAATCATGACAGGTTGCGCATTGGAACCGAAAATAGACAGCTCAATGTTTTGCAAGAGGATCGTGTTGAGCTGCATCACAGCTTTGGCAGACAGATAGTAGGTCTGCATCAATTGTTCGCTGGAGCGCTTCACCGGCGTAGGTCTGTAGCCTAAAGATTCCGCGAGTTGGGTTTGTACGTCGTAAACCAAGCGATCTTCACGTCGCCCTGTTGTGACATGCAACTGGTAGCGGATCTTTTTAAAAGTGCGTTCATTGTTTCGCAGCTTGGCAGCTTCAAAAGGCGTGATCAAGCCATTTTTAGCCATTTCCGCCCAACTGTCGCCCAAACCCGCTGCCTTCGCAACCCACAAAATTACATGCAAATCGCGCAGCCCACCCGGGCTCTCTTTGCAGTTCGGCTCCAAGCTGTAGGGCGTTTCTTGGTACTTGGCATGACGCTGGCGCAGCTCAAGAGTTTTCTTGCGGAAAAATGTTTTTACATCCAGTGATTTCTTAAGAGATGAATGTAAGTGATTGTAATTGCGATTGCATCCTGTTAAAGGACGGCTTTCCAGCAGCGCCGTTTGAACCGTGATGTCTTTGGAGGCTTCCACCAAGCATTGTTCCACCGTGCGAACGCTGTGCCCCAATTCAAGACCGATGTCCCAACCAGATCCGCAAAAGTTTTCGAGTTTCTCGATATTTTCGGCGGATGGTTCTTCGTCAATTAAAATCAACACATCGACGTCAGAGAAAGGAAACAGTTCTCCGCGGCCATAACCGCCGACCGCCACCAAGGTATAGGCGGCAGGCATCTGCAAAGCATTCCACAAAGAAATCAACGCAGAATCAACAGTTTTACAGCGATTTTTTAAAGCAGAGTCTACTTGACTGGCTTGAGTACTTTCATCAAATGGCGTGAGCCAGAGGTGTGCCTGAGCCTTCAGGTATTGCTTGATTTCAATGCGTGTGTCGTTCAAGGACACCTGTTTGCCTGGGACACTCAAGATCAAGCTGCCTGCGTTGTTTTCAATCGTGGGTTGGCCGGGGTGCCTTCTGACACGGTCAACACTTCATAACCGTCGTCTGTTACCAGCACGGTGTGCTCCCACTGGGCAGAAAGACTGTGATCTTTCGTAACAATGGTCCAGCCGTCTGGCATTTCTTTGATCTCGCGTTTACCCGCGTTGAGCATTGGCTCGATGGTGAAGATCATGCCTTTTTCCAGTCTTACACCTGTTCCTGGCCTGCCGTAATGTAGCACTTGGGGCTCTTCGTGGAATTTGGTGCCAATTCCGTGTCCACAGAATTCGCGCACCACGGAATAGCCAAATCCTTCGGCGAATTTTTGAATGGCCGCACCCACATCGCCCAGTGTGGCGCCAGGTCGAACTTGTTCAATACCGATCCACATGGCCTCAAAGGTTATTTCACAGAGCCTTCGTGCAGCCAAAGAACCTTCCCCAACCACAAACATGCGGCTTGTGTCTCCGTGATAACCATCTTTGATCACGGTGATATCGATGTTGATGATATCGCCGTTTTTCAGTTTCTTTGGGCCTGGCACGCCATGGCAAATTTGATGATTAACAGACGTGCAAATGGATTTGGGGTAGGGCGTGTAGCCCGGGGGGCAGTAATTCAAGGGGGCTGGAATTGTGCCCTGCACGTTCACCATGTAATCATGGCAAAGGCGGTCCAACTCTTCCGTTGTTATTCCCGCCACCACGTGTGGGCCAATAAAATCGAGAACCTCGGAAGCCAAGCGGCCGGCAACCCGCATTTTCTCGATGTCTTGGTCGTTTTTAATCACAATAGTCATTTTTTCTACATTCCTGCTTGAGCTTCCTTAGTTTAACCGAGTATAATCTCGGGCTGCTCTAACTGCACTGGCTTTGGCCGTGCTTTTTAAGCAAATCCAAAGGTTTGTGCGACAGGGTGCCTAGCAAGTTCGCTTGGCTGGGCCCAGCACAAACTCAGTTAACCCTGTCTACATCGGAGAAATCATGGCAGTGTCTATGCGCGAAATGCTGGAAGCTGGTTGCCACTTTGGCCACCAAACACGCTTCTGGAACCCCAAAATGGCCCCTTTCATTTACGGCCATCGCAACAAAATTCATATTATCAACCTGGAAAAGACAGTTGTAATGCTCGACGACGCGTTAAAGTTCGTCAAGCGCCTGTCGGCCAATCGCGGCAACATTTTGTTTGTGTGCACAAAGCGCCAAGCTAAAGAAATCATCGCCGAGGAAGCACAGCGTTGTGGCATGCCTTACGTTGACCAGCGCTGGCTGGGCGGCATGCTGACCAACTTCAAAACAGTTAAAACATCCATCAAGCGCCTGAAAGACATGGAAGCCATCATCGCTGACGGCGGTTTGGAGCGCATGTCCAAGAAAGAAGCGTTGATGTTTGAACGCGAACTGGAAAAACTGAATCAGTCCATCGGCGGCATCAAAGACATGCCCACCTTGCCTGACGCAATTTTCGTGTGCGACGTGGGCTACCACAAAATCGCAATCACCGAAGCTGAAAAGCTCGGCATCCCCGTGGTTGGTATTGTTGACACCAACCATTCCCCAGCCGGTGTTAGTTACGTGGTGCCTGGCAACGACGACTCCGCCCGTGCAATTCGCTTGTACGCCCGTTCAGTGGCAGACGCCGTGCTGGCAGGCCGTGACCAGGCGGTGAACGACGTGGTAGAAGCGATCAAGGCCGACGACGACTTTGTTGAAGTCTCTGAAGAAGGAGCCGAGGGTTAATTCAACCTTCGTCTTCGAATGGGGCGACCAGTCGCCCCTTTTTTTTGTCCAATTCAGAATACGACAGTTAGGAGAGTAGCAATGGCTGAAATTACAGCA
>DASUEF010000212.1:0-2308 GCA_036275215.1 Limnobacter sp.
AACCGGCAATTCCACCGTGCTTCAAGGCGAGGGTGTTGAACTGAAAACCCCGGCTTACACGGCACTGGCCACGGTGGAGTTTGCAAACAAGAAGAAAACCACTGTGCGTTTTAAAACAAAGTGAACATGGAGTTGCTGAAATTCTGGGTTGTTACCTGCCATGGCGCTGGATTCTCGCAGTGGGCTTTCCCGTGTTGTTTGCCCGGTGCAATCGGGAGTGGGTACATATCAATTTTTCAGTGAACTAACAACAAGCCAGATCCAATCGCCCGGAGGCAAAGCCAAGGGTAAATCAGGGGCATCGGTGTACAATTTCGACACCAAAATAACAGCCGTCGTTGCCGGCTGTATTGATCAGGAACAACAACATGTGGCGCAATATTTTCAATCCGCAGAACCGCTGGATAGCGGGTGTTTCGGTATTTCTCATGTTGCTGGCCAATGGCAGTTTTACAAGCCGGTTGATGCAGGCTTATCCCCTCTCCGATGGCAATCTATGGTTTGTTGCATCCGTATTGTTGTTGTTTACCCTGGCCACCACTTTGTTGTTGGTTTGGTTGTGCCATGGGCGTGCAGCGCCTTGGGTATTGGTTTTTTATTTAATTTCTTCAAGCATGGCGGCGTATTTCATGTCGACCTACGGCACGGTGATTGACCAAACCATGCTGGAAAACACCTTGCAAACCAATGCGGCCGAGGCGGGCGACCTGGTCTCGATTTCCATGCTGTTGTATTTGTTGATTCTGGGTGTATTGCCTGCCTGGTATGTGCTGCGGCGCATGCCCAAGGCAAAGGGCCTCACAACAGAACTTCGTGCCAAGGCATTGTTCAGTGTGTGTTTGCTGGCGGGCATGGTGTTGTTGATTGTGCCGTTTACCTCCCAATACGCTTCATTTTTCCGTGAACACAAAAGCCTGCGCTTTTACGCCAACCCCACGTATTTCACCTACTCGGCCATTCGCTTGGCCAGCAGCAAAATCAAAGGCAGTGCTGGCCCCGTGGTGGTGCAGGCAGTTGCGTCAGACGCTGCATTGAATCATGAACCCCCACAGCACCCCAAAGAACTGATTGTTTTGGTTGTGGGCGAGACCGCGCGTGCCGACCGGTTTGCCCTGAATGGCTACACCAAACCGACCAACCCCATGTTGGGCAAAGAAGATGTGGTTTCTCTGGGCAATGTCACTTCCTGCGGTACATCAACCGCCGTGTCGGTGCCCTGCATGTTTTCACTGGCTGGGCACGATGGCTTCGATGGTGGCAAGGTCAATCAATTCGAGAACGTGCTGGATGTGCTGAAACGCCAGGGCGTTGAAATTTTGTGGCGCGACAACAATTCCGATTCCAAAGGCGTTGCCCTTCGTGTGTCCTACGAGAATTTTCGTGACCCGGCCATCAACCCCGTGTGCGATTCTGAATGCCGTGACACCGGCATGCTGGTTGGGCTTGAAGACCACATACGAAAACACCCCGACAAAGACCTGTTGATTGTGTTGCATCAAATGGGCAACCATGGCCCCGCTTACTACAAACGCTATCCGCCAGAGTTTGAGCGGTTTACGCCTGCGTGCAATAACAATGAATTGTCAAAGTGCACCGGCGAGGAAATCAACAACGCCTATGACAACGCAATTTTGTACACAGATTATTTTTTGGCGCAAACCATTGCTTTGCTCAAAAAATTCGACTCAAGCCATGAAACTGCCATGCTTTACGTGAGCGACCACGGCGAGTCCCTGGGTGAAAAAGGCATGTATCTGCATGGTGCGCCGTATGTGTTTTCGCCTAGGGAGCAAACCCATGTGGCTTCGGTGTTGTGGTTTGGAAAAAACTTTGACTACCGTACTGACGACCTGAGGCTGGTCAAAGATTATCCCTTCACGCACGACGATTTGTTTTGTGCACTCATGCTGACTTTCGAGGTTGACAGTGGCGTTTGCACGCAGCGCACCAATGTTTTAAAAGCTCATTTTGAGCAGCAGATGCAGGCAAGATAACAACCCGGTTCTTGATGGCCCGGGCGTATCACGCGTCTTTGGGCGCTTGCCGCACACGGGCTTGAATATCCCGGATGTTCACCCGCGCTTTCAAGCGGTTGGCCAACAAAAACAAGCCACCCAGCTTGCGGTGAATGAACAGGCAATCCACCGGTGGGGCGTGCCAAAATTTACGATCTTCTGCAAGCGCCAATCCTTTGTCGCGCAGACGCAGGGCAAGGTCGGTGGTGCCAAAAGCAAAGCCACCCTCGGTGCACAAGGGCTCGCAAGCAAGCGCCATGAGGTCGAGCACCAATTCTCGGTGGTGATCCAGC
>DASUEF010000213.1:0-1589 GCA_036275215.1 Limnobacter sp.
TGGGCTGAAGTGGTTGAACGCACGCCATTGGTTTCAATTGACCTTGTTGTAACCAATGCGCGCAGTGAAGTGTTACTGGGTTGGCGAAACAACAAACCCGCGCAACACTGCTGGTTTGTGCCCGGCGGCGTGGTGCGCAAAGGTGAGACATTGCAGCAGGCCTTTGAGCGCTTGTTGTGGGTTGAGCTGGGCGTACAGGTGAAACTTGCCCGAACCGGTTTTTTTGCGGGTGTGTACGAACACCACTACCCCGACAACTTTGCGGGTACTGAGGGTGTGGGCACCCACTATGTGGTGTTGGCCCACCGCTTGAATGCCGAGCAGCATTTGCCGGCCTTGAGTGATTTGAATGGTCTGCCTCAAGACCAGCACAACAATTATCAATGGATGCCCGTGGCCGAGTTGTTCAGTAATCCGCAAGTGCATGACCACACGAAAGCATATTTTCAGGAACAGGCAAAATAATGAGTAACAGCGCCATGAGTAACAGCACCATAAGCAACAGCACTCGAGTAATTCCCGTCATTCTGTGCGGCGGCGCAGGCACGCGCTTGTGGCCCTTGTCCCGCAAAAATTTTCCAAAGCCTTTTTTGAAGGTGGGTGCTGAAAGCCTGATTGCACAAACCGTACGGCGTGCTGCTTCTGTTGCAAAAGCTGCTGAATCGAGCGATGTGTTGTTGGTGAGCAATGAGAGCTATCAATTCCTGCTGCAAGATGAATGCATGCCTGTGTTGAAAAGCGAGGGTGGCAACATGGCCCTGCACCAGTTGCTGGAGCCACAGGGTCGCAACACTGCACCTGCAATTGCACTGGCTGCACAGTGGGCGCAGGCTCGTTACCCCGGTGAAAACCCGGTGTTGTTGGTGCTGCCCGCTGATCATTTAATCAATCCCGTGGCTGAGTTTGTGCGTGTGGCGCAGCAAGCTGTGGCCGCTGCACGCAAGGGCTGGCTCACTTGTTTTGGTATTACGCCCAGCACACCCGAGACTGGTTTTGGTTACATTCAGCAAGGTACGCCTGTCGACGAAATCAACGGTGCATTTGCTGTGCAGCGCTTTGTTGAAAAACCAAAACTTGAAGTGGCCATGGAATATTTGGCCAGTGGCCAGTATGTGTGGAATGGCGGCATGTTTGCCTTGCGCGCAAGTGACCTGTTACAGGCGCTCGAAAACAACGAGCCCAGCGTGGCCAGCCAGGCGAGTGTTGTTTGGGCCAGTGCAAAGGAAAGCAAAAACGCCAAGGCAAGCGGCAGCGTATTCACCTTCAACAAAGATGAATTTGCGAAGTTGCCCGACATCAGCATCGACTATGCGGTGATGGAAAAGGCCAGCAATGTGGCGGTGGTGGCCGCCAGTTTTCAGTGGAGCGACATTGGCAGCTGGGCGGCCCTGGCTGAACAATGCTCACCCGACACGCAGGGCAACACGGTGCAGCAGGAAGGCGAAGGGCAGTTGATTTCAATTGACAGCAGCAACACCCACGTGCGCTTGGGTAACCGGGCTGTGGCCACGTTGGGTGTTGAAAACCTGTTGATTGTGGACACGCCCGACGCTTTGCTGGTGGCTGACAAAAGCCGCCATCAGGATGTG
>DASUEF010000214.1:0-20438 GCA_036275215.1 Limnobacter sp.
CCAGGGCGATGGTGGGGCGATACAAGCGCTCTTTGATGCGCGCGGCCAATATGCCAATCACCCCCTGGTGCCAGCCCGCATTGGCCACCACCACGCCAGCCGATGGCTTGTCTTGCTGGATGAACTGCTCAATGTCTTCCAAGGCGTCGCGCTTCATGTCGTTCTCGATGCGCTTGCGCTCCTCGTTCATGCGACCAAGCTGCGCGGCCAGTGCACTGGCTTGCGCCGCATCATCGGTGATCAGGGCCTGTATGCCAATCGTCATGTCGGCCAAGCGGCCAGCGGCATTCAAGCGAGGGCCCAAGGCAAAACCCATGTCGGCCGCAACCGCTTTGCGGGGGTCTCGCCCTGCCTCATGAAAAAGTGCCAACACACCGGGCTGCGCCCGGCCCGCACGTATGCGCTGCAAGCCGTGGGCAACCAATCTTCGATTGTTGGCATCCAGGCGCACCACATCGGCCACGGTGCCCAGCGCCACCAGGTCAAGCAGCGCGTCCAGCCGGGGCTGATTGCTGGCATCAAACACACCCCGCTCGCGCAACACGGCCCGTGTTGCGAGCAACACGTAAAACATCACCCCCACACCGGCAATCGATTTGCTCTCGAAAGTGCAACCGGGCTGATTGGGATTCACAATGGCCAGGGCCTCGGGCAATTGTTCACCAGGCAAGTGATGGTCGGTCACAATCACGCCGATCCCAAGGTCATTGGCGGCTTGCACCCCTTCCACACTGGCAATGCCGTTGTCCACGGTCACCAGCAGGTCGGGCTCAAACTGCTCCGCAGCCAATTGAACAATTTCCGGGCTCAAGCCATAGCCATATTCAAAGCGGTTGGGCACCAAAAAGTTGATGTGATAGGCGCAGGCTTCGTCGTCTGCCCCCAAGGATTTGAGCAGCATGCGCAGGCCTCGCACCCCCACCGCCGTGGCGGTTGCGCCGTCACAATCGTAATCCCCCACCACCACCAGGCGAGCACCCGCCTCCAACGCATCAGCCAGCGTTTCGGCGGCGTGGTCAATGCCTTTCAACCCATTGGGTGGCAACAAGTCGCTCAGTTTGGCCTCGGCCTCTCTGGGGCCTGCCACACCACGCGCGGCCATGAGGCGGGCGAGCAAAGGGTGTAGGCCCTGTTTCATCAATTGCTGCTCAATGTCGGGCCGGGTGGTGCGCACTCGGTGCTGGGCATTGTTCATCGCTTGTCTCCACCCATAGTCCATTCGGCGGCAATTCGGTCTTGCTCGGCCTGCCCTTGTGCCCAAGCGGCCTGCAGGTCCGCTTCAGACGGGGCGCCTTCAGCGTCGGGCTCTGCCAGCAGGTTCCAATCGGGGGTGTTTTTCCAGAACTTGAATCGGTTCAACCAACTGCTGGAGAGATTCATCCAGCCATCCTGCCCCAACAGGCTCCATGCGTACGCCAGTCCTGCCATGCGCATGGGTTGCAACACCTCACGCTCTAGCACATCCAGCGCTGCGGTGCTGCCACCCCAGCCAGCAAAATCCACCACATACACGGTGCTGGGCTTGTGACCAAGCTCAGCCGGTTTAGCCGCCGTGTTTAATAAGCCACCAAGGCAGTGTAGCCAAAAGATAAACCTGGGCACCACCTCATCGTCGCTTGGCGTGAGCCACTCTTTCTCATCCACGTCGCCCACACCCTGCGCGCCCACCCGCCTCACCTTGGGCAGAGGCATGTTGGATTGCCACGGGTGGCCTGCCCCCCAAAACCAGAGCGCGTTTAAGGGCTTTTTGCCATGTTGCTCGCGCGCTGCGTTGAAAGGGGCGTTGTGCAATTCCACCTGCATGTTGAGCCACATGCGGCGCCAGTTGGCACAGTCGTCGCTCATTGGCAGATAATCGGTTAAACGCACCGTTTGCACAGACCACGGGGAGGCCTGCTCCATGGGCACGGGCGAACTTCCCTTCAAAAGCACATGGGGCCCCAAAGCTTGACACTGCTCTCCTAGCGAACCGAGGATCCAACCCTCATTGGCCAGCAAGGGGGTTACACATTCCCAAAAGGCATCCAATTCCTCTAGGGTCACATCAAGCACCTCGGCCGGCCAAAAGCGCACACCATCGCGTTCAATCTCCAGGCTGCCTATGCTGCCCAAAAACTGGGTGAATGGCTGCACATCTTCCGGGGCATTCATCATGGCCCAGGCTGGGTATTGATCGAACTTTGCACCGCCATCGCAATCCAAATGTCGCAACAGCCAAGCTTCCACTCGGTCCAAGCCGGCTGCAAACTCGTACTGCGCCCGAGCACCACGGGCCATGGTCTGAAGCAACCCCAGCGGCAATCCAGCAAAGGTTTGGTTGCGTTGGGATGGACCCAAACGCTGCAAGGCAGCCTGGGGTACAAGCATATTGGGCAGGAATACCCACAAAGGTGCTGGATTGGACATGGAGAAGTTTGTATTCACACTACAATGGTGACGCGTTGGGGCACCTGTTATTGGACGAACCGGAATATTTTGTGACTAGTTTACCCTTTGATGTAGAAATTGCGCTTCGCTATGTGCGGGGCGGCGGCCACCGCAGCCGAGACAAGTTCATTTCTTTCATTTCCGGATTGTCCATGGCCGGCATCGGTCTGGGCGTGGCCGCGCTCATCGTGGTGCTGTCGGTGATGAATGGCTTCCAAAAGGAAGTGCGAGACCGCATGTTGTCGGTGATTGCGCACATTGAAGTGCTGGCGCCACAAGAGGGGTTTGAAGATGCAGACGCTTTGCGAGGTCAAATTCAGCAAGCCAACCCAACAGTGATCGGCGTGGCGCCGTTTGTTTCTGGCGAGAGCATGTTGGCACATGGAGACTTGTTGCGCCCAGCGATCGTCCGTGGCATCGATCCTCTGCTAGAACCCTCGGTGTCCGACTTTACACAAGTGGTGGCGGGCAGCTTGGATAATCTGAGCCCAGGGGAATTTCGTGTGGTCCTGGGTTACGAGCTGGCCAAACAAATTGGTGTGGGTGTGGGTGACCGCATTACACTGATTGCCCCATCGGGCCAAATGACCCCTGCGGGAGTGATTCCCCGCCTTCGTGCCTTTGAGATCACCGCTTTGGTAAGCACTGGGCATTATGAGTACGACAGCGGACTGGTGCTGATGAACATTGAAGATGCCTCCCGCTTTTACCGCACTTTGGGCCCCAGTGGCTTGCGTATCAAACTCAACGACATGAACGCAGCCCCTGCCGTGGCTCGTGAATTGGAGCAGCAACTGCCAACCACCGTGTGGGTGCGGGATTGGTCGGTTCAAAACCGCACCTGGTTTGCAGCCGTACAAACTGAAAAACGGATGATGTTCATCATCCTCACGCTCATCATTGCCGTGGCCGCTTTCAATCTAGTCTCCATGTTGGTGATGACCGTGAAAGACAAACGTGGCGAAATCGCCATTTTGCGCACCTTGGGTGCAAGCCCCTTTGCCATTCAACGAATTTTTATGCTGCAAGGGGCGCTGGTGGGCTGGATTGGCACATTTTTAGGGGTTACCGCGGGCTGGCTGTTGGCCATCAATCTGGATGTGATTGTGCCAGCCATCGAATCTTCGCTGGGGGTTGAGTTTTTGCCCAAGTCCATCTACTTCATCAGCCAATTGCCCTCCGACCCAAGGGTGAGCGATGTGGTCACCATTGTCTCTGTGGCGCTGGTGTTGAGTGTATTGAGCACCATTTACCCGAGCTGGCGTGCATCGCGTGCAGAACCTGCGGAGGCCCTGCGCTATGAGTAATGTGGTGTTGGAAACGAAAAACCTGAGCAAAGCGTTCAAGGGCATCACGGCGGCCGACCAGGCCACGCAAGTGATTAAACACCTCAACCTGCAAGTGCTTGCCGGGGAAACATTGGCCATTGTGGGCGCCTCGGGCGCGGGAAAAAGCACATTGCTGCATGTGCTGGGTGGTCTTGAAAAAGCAGACGAAGGCTCGGTGCTGTGGGCGGGCCAAGCCATTGAAGGATGGTCGGTGCGCAAACTGGGCATGGAGCGCAACAAAGCCTTGGGCTTCATTTACCAGTTTCACCACCTTTTGCCAGAGTTCACAGCATTGGACAACGTGGCCATGGCACTTCGCATTGGTGGCATGGGCAAACCGCAAGCACGCAAGCAAGCGGAAAATGTGCTGGAAGAACTGGGTTTGAAGCACCGCTTGAATCACAGGCCGGCGGAGTTATCGGGTGGGGAACGCCAACGTGTGGCCATTGCACGCGCCATGGTGACCAACCCCAAGGCCATTTTGGCCGACGAGCCCACTGGCAACCTAGACCAAGGCACAGCCGACCAAGTGTTTGAGGCCCTGTTGCAAAGCAGGCAGAAACACCACTCTGCCTTGGTGATCGTGACCCACTCCATGGAGCTTGCTGGGCGCTGCCAACGCGTGCTTCGCCTTGAAAAAGGCGAACTAAAACCCGCCTAAGGGTTGGTGCGTGCGCGCCTGGCAGCCCTTTGTCGCCAGGCAAACACCACCCCGGCACGCCAAGCCAGTCGCACCGTGCAATACCCCAGCACTGCAAATGTGAACATGGTGGCGGGCAAACCCACGGCCAATGCGGGCCCCAGATCTAGCATCCAGTTCATGTAAGCGGCCAAAGAAGCCTGCCACTGCGACCACACCCAGGGCGGCACGGGGGCCATGCTTGCATCGGCCACCCCACCCAAAATGAACTGCCCATAGGCAACCGCAAACACATACAAAGGCACGATGGTGATCGGATTGGTGTACAGGGTGGTGACCACAGCCACCGGCAGGTTAACCTTGGCCACGAGCACCCACAACAAGGTGCCAAACACCTGGAATGGTCCGGGAATGAGCCCACAAAACAAACCTGCGGCCACCGCCCCCGCCACACTACGACGGTTGAGTGCCCAAACATTGGGATGCCCCAAATAACGCTTAAATGGCCGCGCCCAAGGCAGGCGGTCAAACAAATCGTAGGTGGGCAGGTATTGAGCTATGCGGCGACGAAACATGGCAAACTTCAACATTATGTGGACAGACACGCACTTGCATTTGGATGCAATCGAATATGAACACGACCGGCAGGCCGTGATTCAACGCGCATGTGCCTTGCATGTTAACCGCTTTGTGTTGCCGTCTGTGTGTGCAGACAATTTTTTGACGGTGAAGACCCTTGCACACACCACACCAGGTGCGGTGTATTGCTTGGGCATTCACCCCATGTATGTGGATCAGGCCAGGCCAGAGGATCTCAAAACGCTGACCGAGTGTGTTGAGCAAAGCATTGGCGACCCGAAATTCGCTGGTGTGGGCGAAATTGGCTTGGACGGGTTTGTGCCGGACCTGGATTGGAACAAACAGGTGATGTACTTCCATGCACAACTCAAGCTGGCGCGTGATTACAATTTGCCAGTGGTGATGCACGTGCGCAAGGCACAAGACGCGGTGCTTAAGGGCTTGAGGGTCTACAAGCCCCGAAGTGGCATTGCCCATGCATTCAACGGAAGCTTTCAGCAAGCCGAACAGTTTTTAAACCTCAACATGAAACTGGGTTTTGGCGGGGCTTGCACCTACACCCGTGCTTTGCAATTGCGCCGCCTGGCAAGCCAGTTGCCAATCGAAGCACTGGTGTTGGAAACCGATGGGCCAGACATTGCCCCTGAGTGGATTGCAAAATCGCGCAATGCCCCAGAGCACCTGCCGCGCATTGCAAAACTGGTTGCCGAGTTGCGGGGCATCGACCCAAACACGCTGTCATACCACACCGAACACAATGCGCAAACCGCACTGCCTGCCTTGGCAGCACAAGGGGTGACACACGCCAGTTAATCCACCTGGCATCACCATTGGCACGGTTGGGTCAGCAGTCTCATGCTGGCGTTTCTCCAACGCCCCCCAATCACCATGCCCGCGCTTGCTGCATTCACCCTGGCCCACTTGGTCGGTTTGCTGTTGCTGCAGCAACAGGGCGAGTTGCCTGATGTGTACATCCGCGCACACGGCTTACTTGGCCCGTGGGGGTTTTGGGTACTCTGCGCATTTACACTGGGGCTAGCGCTCAGCCGGGCGGGCCGTGTTTGGTACCTGCTTGCATTGTGTGGTTTTTCGTTTGGGCACGCACAAGCAGGCTTGCAGGCTGCTCAAATTTTAGACAGGCGTGCCCCTTTGAGTTGCCACAAACAAATTCTAGACGCCCAATTCGAACTGCAAGCACGGGCTCTTCGCTCCGACCAGCTTGAACAATGGCGGGTGAAATATACCCCCAAGTCTGGTTCACACACCCCTTGCCTGAAACCCGGCTCCTTGCTCCAGCTGCGGGTTGAGAAAGCAGCAGGCCAACCCCCACAGGCCGGTGACTTGCTCACACTGAGGGTGCAAATCAAGGCGCTTCGCAGCACCTTGCAATTGCAGGGCTTCGATGTACATGCGCACTGGTTTTCTCAAGAGCTGGCCGCTTTGGGCACAGTAAAGTCTGTCCTTGCATACACCCCCGCAAAGTGGCCAACGCCAATACAACTCTCTGAACGGGTGCGTTGGCGGGTAGGCACCTGGTTGATGCATACCTTGCACAATCACCCCGAAAAAGCATTGATGCTGGCTTTGGTGATTGGCGACCAAGGCTTGATTGATCCCGAGGACCGCATGGTTTACAACCGCACAGGTGTGGCGCACCTGGTGGCAATTTCGGGCCTTCACATCACCTTGTTTGCCGGGCTTGCAGGCTGGTGTTGCAAACGGCTCTGGCGCAACTCGGCCCGGCTGTGCATGTGGTGCCCTGCGCCGCGCGCAGGAGCCTTGGGTGGCCTGATGTTTGCTGTGTTGTATGCCCTGGTGGCGGGCTGGGGCATACCAGCACAACGCACGGTGTTCATGATGTTTGCGCTGTGCTGGAGCATGCAGCGAAATGCACACCTTCACGGCTGGGATGTGTTTGTGCTGGCATTGGCCATGTGTTTGTTTACCCACCCATGGGCCCCCTTGGATGCGGGCTTCTGGTTGTCGTTTGTTGCCGTGGGGGCGCTTGTGTACTGCACCCACGGGCGCTTGCGGTTTTCGAAGCCACGCCTGCCCTGGCTCGCAGATGCGATACACGCGCAGTGGGCCGTGACTGTGGCGCTGCTTTTGCCATGCGCCGTGCTTTTCAATCAACAATCCATCATCAGCCCTGTGGCCAACGCCTTGTCCATTCCTTGGATGAGTTTTATCAGCACCCCACTGGCGCTGTTGGGCAGCCTTGTTCGCTCTGAAGCACTGGTCACCTGGAGCGCCCATAGCCTCGCCTTCCAACGGATATGGTTAGAGGCCATGGCGGCACTGCCATGGGCCAGTACGCTGGTGCATCGACAACCCATGTGGATCTACGCCTGCGTAGGTCTGGGGTGCGTGTTGTTGCTTTCCCCCGGAGGACTGAAGCTTCGACGCGTGGGGGCCGTGCTGCTGTGTTTGCTTGCCTGGCCCGCCCCACGACCCACGCATGGAAACTTTTGGCTGAGCGCGATGGACATTGGGCAGGGCACTGCGCTGGCCATTCAAACCCAACACCATGTGCTGGTGTACGACACAGGCCCGGCTTTAAATCCACGTGCTGATAGTGGGTTGCGGGTGGTATTGCCATGGCTGCATGCACAGGGTTATGCCGCGCTCGATGCGTTGTGGTTGTCTCACCAGGACGCAGACCATGCAGGCGGAGCGCCATTTATCATGCGCCATGCCAAGCCTGCCATGCTTGCGTCGCCCATGCAGGCTGAGCACCCCTTGCGGGTGCTGGCAAATCAACTCGGGATTGCGCAACAAGACTGCCACACCCTGGCCCCCTGGGTGTGGGACGGGGTGCAATTCACACCGTTGAACAACGCTCCACCCGCCCATGCGAGCAAAGCCGCGTTCAAAACCAACAACCAAAGCTGTGTACTAAAAATCAGCAACGGGCAACACAGCGTTTTGCTGGCAGGGGATGTGGAACGATTGGCCGAAGCGCAGCTGGTTGCCCGCCATGGCTCAGCAGCCCTACAAGCTGACATGCTGCTGGTGCCCCACCATGGCTCCAGAACATCCTCAAGTTGGCCTTTGCTCGAAGCCGTGAGACCATCCACTGCTTTGATCCAATCGGGCTGGCGCAACCCTTACGGCCACCCCCATGCGCAGGTGATTGCGCGTTACGCCCACCAAGGCATGGAAATTTTAAATACAGCCCAACTTGGTGCACTCCAGTTTGCATTTGAACAGACCAACCCCCAAACAAATTGGATTGCCGCCAGTCAGACGCGAAAGAGGCTTTGGCACATGCACGAAATCGGTGCAGACTGAGTTTAAACCTTGGCATGTTTCTTGTTAATCTCAACATCAAACACAGCAGGAATCGCCTCATGTCTAAACCACCCTTTGACGAAATGCACATGGCGGATCAAACGGTTCGCGCCCACTACCAAGACTTCGCACAGTGGCTGGGCATGCAAGCACCAGAGAAGCTCCAGAACAAGCGTGCTGAAGCAGACCTGATTTTTCGACGGGTGGGCATCACCTTTGCCGTGTATGGCGAGGAATCGGGCACGGAGCGGTTGATTCCCTTCGACATGGTGCCGCGCATCATCCAGGCCAGTGAATGGAAAACCCTGGAGGCAGGGCTACGCCAGCGGGTGCAAGCGCTGAACATGTTCCTCAAGGACATTTACAACGAACAACGCATTTTGCAAACTGGCCTGATTCCACCCGAGCAAATTTTTCACAACGAACAATACCGTCCCGAGATGCAGGGCGTGAAAGTGGCTGGCGACATTTATGCGCACATTGCTGGCGTGGATGTGGTGCGCGCGGGTGCTGGCGAATTTTATGTGCTGGAAGACAACCTGCGTGTACCCTCGGGTGTGAGCTACATGCTCGAGAACCGCAAAATGATGATGCGCCTTTTTCCGGAATTGTTTGCCCGCAACCGGGTGGCCCCGGTGGAGCACTACCCCGACAATCTCCTTGAAAACCTTCGTTCCGTGAGTCCGCAAAACAGCAGCGAACCCACCGTGGTGGTACTCACACCAGGCATGTACAACTCCGCTTATTTCGAGCATGCCTTTCTTGCACAACAAATGGGCATTGAACTGGTAGAAGGCAAAGACCTGTTTGTGGATGAGGAAGTGCTTTACATGCGCACCACCCAAGGCCCCAAACGCGTGGATGTGATTTATCGCCGGCTGGATGACGACTTTTTGGACCCACTGGCATTCCGCGAGGACTCCCAACTGGGCGTGCCAGGTCTTCTGTCTGTTTACCGTGCAGGCAACGTCACCCTATGCAATGCCATCGGCACTGGGGTGGCTGACGACAAATCCATTTACCCCTATGTGCCCGACATGATCCGGTTTTACCTGGACGAAGAGCCGATCATTTTGAACGTGCCCACCTGGATGTGCCGCAAGCCAGATCATCTCAAAGAGGTGCTGGATAGATTGCCAGAGCTGGTGGTCAAAGAGGTGCATGGCGCAGGCGGTTACGGCATGCTGGTTGGGCCAGCCTCCACCAAAGCACAAATCGAGGAGTTTCGTCAAAAGCTGATTGCCGATCCAGCCAAATTCATTGCCCAGCCAACCCTGGCCTTGTCCACCTGCCCCACCTTTGTGGAAAGTGGCTTGGCACCGAGGCACATCGACCTTCGCCCGTTTGTGCTGTCTGGCAGCAAAATGACTGTGACACCCGGTGGGCTGAGCCGGGTTGCATTGCGCGAAGGGTCTTTGGTGGTGAACAGCAGCCAAGGCGGTGGCACCAAAGACACCTGGGTGCTGGAACGATAAGGAGAACTTCACATGCTGAGCCGCACCGCCGATCACCTATTTTGGATGGCACGCTACATCGAGCGTGCAGAAAACACAGCCCGAATGCTGGATGTCAATGTGCAAACCGCACTGTTGCCCCAAGATGCAGAAAATGCCGAGCATGGCTGGCGAGCCATGCTCTCCATCTGCGAGTTGCAGGAAGCCTTCACCCTCAGACACGGTGAAGTCAACGCCGAGGCGGTCATTGATTTCATGGTGAAAGACCCCGGCAACCCCTCCAGTATTTTTTGCTGCCTGCAAGCCGCCCGAGAAAACGCCCGCGCCGTACGCGGCGCGCTCACCACCGAAGTGTGGGAAACAAACAACATCACTTGGCTGGAATTGCGCAAGGTGTTGCAAGACGGCCTTTTGGAACGCGACCCCTCTTCATTTTTTGAGTGGGTGAAATTTCGCAGCCACCTGTCACGCGGGGTGACAATTGGCACCATGCTCAAAGACGACGCCTTTCGATTCATCCGGCTTGGTACATTCCTAGAGCGCGCAGACAACACCGCGCGCTTGCTCGATGTAAAGTTTCACAGCATGCCATTTAGCCCATCGTTTGGACACTTTGCTGGACTGGCAAGCGCCGACCCTCACGCCGATTACTACCATTGGGCAGCCATTTTGCGCTCAGTATCCGCCTTTGAAACGTATCGCAAGGTGTACCGTGACGTCATCACCCCAGACCGCGTGGCCGAACTGTTGATTTTGCGTGACGACATGCCGCGCTCTCTTCTTGCCTCGCTCAATGAAGTTTGTGACAACCTGGCCGTCATACGCAACGACTATTCTGCAGACACAGAGCGCCGCGCAGGAAAACTGCGTGCGGAACTTTTGTACAGCCAGATTGACGATATTTTGCAAATGGGCCTGCACGCCTACCTCACCAACTTCCTGGAGCGCATCAACGATTTGGGCAACCGCATCAGCAAAGACTTTTTGGTACCACTCGAAGCGTGAAAATACATATTCAACACCACACCACCTACAGCTACACATGGCCTGTGCTCTACAGCATTCAACATGTGCGCTTAACGCCCATGCAGACGCCCACCCAACAACTGCACCAGTGGCGTGTCAAGGCCCCCGCAAAAACCAGCCGTTCGGTGGATCATTTTCAAAATACGGTACACACATTCACCATGAATCAACCACACAATATTTTGCGGGTAGAAAGCTCTGGTGAAGTTGAACTATTGCCAGCAAACAGTGCCTACCAGGCCAAACAAAAAGAAAGTGTTCATCCGCTGGTGTATTGCAACCCCACCGTGCTTACTCAATTTGACGAAGAAATGCGCCAGTTTGCCAGCCATGTGGCCAACGTCCACTTGCCATTTGCAGACAGGTTGTTGGCATTGGCTCACGCCGTTGCTGATCGCGTGATGTACACCAAAGGCAGCACCACCGTGTCACATACAGCGCAGCATGCGTTTGAAGCAGGCCTTGGTGTTTGCCAAGACCATGCCCATGTGATGCTGGCCTGCCTGCGTGCACATGGCATTGCTGCCCGCTACGTGAGCGGATATTTTTTTAACGCCAATGCCCCACAGCATGAAAGCCACGCCTGGATTGAGGCCTTCGACCCCACCTGTGAACAGTGGCTGGGTGTGGATGCAACGCACCGTGCATTGGCCCAGCAACAACACTGCAAAGTGGCTGTCGGCAAAGATTACACGGGTGCTTCACCAGTGCGCGGGGTTCGCAGCGGCGGTGGAGATGAAAGCCTGAAGGTTGACGTAAGAATTTGGGCGGCTTAAATGCCGCAAGCCGGTCAGCTTATTGAGCCACCCAACCGCCATCCATGTTCCACGCGGCGCCGCGCACCTCGCGGGCGTCATCGGAACACAAAAACACCACGAGGCCTCCCAATTGTTCGGGGGTCACAAATTCTTGTGAAGGCTGCTTTTCACTGAGCAAACCGATTTTGGCCTGCTCCAACGACACCCCCTCCCTGGCGGCACGAGCGTCTACCTGTGCTTGCACCAGTGGTGTGAGCACCCAGCCGGGGCACACAGCGTTGCAGGTGATGCCAGTTTTTGCGTTTTCGAGCGCAGTGACCTTGGTGAGCCCCACGATGCCGTGCTTGGCAGCCACATAGGCCGATTTATTGGCCGAAGCGACCAAACCGTGAGCCGAAGCGATGTTCACAATGCGCCCCCAATTGCGTTGCTGCATGCCTGGCAACACCATGCGCGTGGTGTGAAAGGCCGCACTTAAATTAATTGCAATGACCGCATCCCATTTGGCGGGGTCAAAACTTTCAATGGGCGACACGTGCTGGATGCCCGCATTGTTCACCAGCACATCCACACGGCCAAACAGAGCCTCTGTGGTTTTCACCAAGTCCTCAATCTGCTCTACTTGGGTGAGGTCCGCGTTGTGGTACTCCACTTTCACACCAAACGCGGCCACGCTGGCTTTGGCCTGTTCGATTTGCTCTGGTGTACCGAACCCATTGAGCATCACATTGCAGCCTTTGGCGGCCAAGCGTTGCGCAATACCCAAACCAATGCCACTGGTTGAGCCTGTGACCAAAGCATTCATGTTTTTAAAATCCACCTCGACGCCCCCATGCAGCAAAAAACTCTGAAATACTGAACTCGAAACTGCCGCAGGGAGGTTAAACAAGAATGCTGACAGCGCGCTTGCACACGGTGCAATGGTTAAGTCCCCGGGGCCTACACCGCCTAGCGTACCGCGAATGGGGCGCACCAGACAACCCACACGTGTTGCTCTGCGTGCACGGACTGACAAGGCTTGGAAGCGATTTTGATGCACTTGCACAATCACTTGGACGTGATTTGCGTGTGATTGCGCCAGATGTGCCCGGGCGTGGCCAATCCGATTGGCTGCCTGACCCCGCCATGTATGCGGTGCCCACTTATGTCAACGCCATGGTGGCCCTGGTGGCGCGACTGAATGCAGGTACCCTGGACTGGCTGGGCACCTCCATGGGCGGCCTCATTGGCATGGGATATGCAAGCCTGCCTGGCAATCCAATCCGCAAACTCATCTTGAACGATGTGGGCCCAAGTCTCAACTTCGAGGCCCTGCAGCGTATTGGTCAATACGTCGGCAAACCCGTTCGCTTTTCCAGCCTGCAAGCTGGGCGAGACTACATCAAAAGCATTTCCTTGCCTTTTGGACCACACTCCGAAACCCAATGGAATCACCTGTGCGATACAGTGCTGGTGCAAAAAGACGGCCAGTGGACAACACATTACGACCCCGCCATTGCACAGGCCTTTCAAAACCTGTCAGAATCCGCGACGCAACTTCACGAAGCCGCGCTCTGGGCAACATACGACGCGATTGGTGCGGACACCCTCGTGGTGCGTGGCGAACACTCCGACTTGTTGAGTCCACAAACTGCGCAGGCCATGAGTCAACGTGGGCCAAAAGCGCGCGTTATCGAGGTGGCGGGTGTGGGACACGCTCCAACCTTCATGCAAGAAGATCAAATTCACATGATTCGCAAATTTTTGTTTTAAACTGGTCCAAGTTTCCAGATTCAAGCCGACATGGTTTCAGTTTCATCCACACTGGGCACTGAAAAAGAAGGCGCATCCATAGCGCCAGCCTTGGTGTTGCTCAACAAGTTTGACGCAGCACGCGTAGAAGAGGCGTTGGCGTATGCGCGTACGCACGCCGGCGACCACATTCTGGATACCCAAGAACCTGCCATCGCACACATGCTTGCCGTGGCCGATCTGCTTGCCGAGTTGCGGGCAGATGCCGATACCCGCATTGCAGGTGCACTCGGCCCGCTGGTGTTTTTCGACAAACACCTGGAATCCGCGATGGAAAAAAAGTTTGGCGAAGAGGTGGGCCGCATGCTGGCTGCCTTGCGCAAACTCTTCAAAATGCGCAGCATGGTGGGGCCCAGCGCCACACGCAACACCATTGAGACGCTGCGTTGGGCTGATCAAATCGAAACCCTGCGAAAAATGTTGTTGGCCATGTCCACCGACATCCGGGTGATCATGATCCGCCTTTGCTCGCGCCTTCAAACACTGCGGCATTTCACCAGCCACGAAGACATCAAAAACGAGAAAGGTCCGCTGTGGGGCTACGCGGTGTCGCATGCACAAGAAACGCTGGATTTATACGCACCATTGGCCAACCGGCTGGGCCTTTGGCAACTGAAGTGGGAGCTGGAGGATTTGTCCTTCCGCATCCTTCAGCCCAACACCTACAAGAACGTGGCACGCATGCTCGACGAAAAACGCACCGAGCGTGAGGCGTTCATCGAGCAAGCCATGCAAACCATTCGGGATGCACTGGCCAAAGCCGGCATTCATTGCGAAATCAGCGGGCGACCCAAACACATTTACAGCATCTGGAACAAGATGCGTGGCAAGGGTGTAAGCTTCGACAAACTTTACGATGTGCGGGCCTGCCGTGTGATTGTTGACTCGGTAGAAGACTGTTACACCGCCTTGGGGATTGTTCATAACCTCTGGACGCCCATCCCCGAAGAGTTTGACGACTACATCAGCAAACCCAAAGCCAATGGCTACCAAAGCCTGCACACGGTGGTGCAAGACGAATCTGGCAAAACACTGGAGGTGCAAATTCGCACCGAAGACATGCACCAATTTGCTGAGTATGGTGTAGCAGCCCATTGGCGCTACAAAGAAGCAGGCAAAGATGGTTATGGCGGCGACAGCCGAGCTGAGGGCGAGTTTGAAGAAAGGATTGCCCTTTTGCGCCAGCTGCTTGCTTGGCAAAAAGACGTCACAGACACCATGGGCGAGGCAAGCGACTGGGCCCAGGAAATGAAAACCCACGCACTGAACGACCGGGTGTATGTGTTCACCCCGCAAGCCAAGGTGGTTGAGTTGCCCACAGGCAGCACCCCATTGGACTTTGCCTACCATGTGCACACCGAGTTGGGCCACCGCTGCCGGGGTGCCAAGGTGAACGGGCAAATGGTGCAGCTCAACACGCCACTGGAAAACGGGCAGACCATCGAGATTGTGAGCGCACGTGGGGATGCAGCCACGGGGCCTTCACGCGATTGGCTTAACCCCACACAAAAGTACCTGGTGAGCCACCGCGCCCGGCAAAAAGTAAAGCAATGGTTTGCACAACAAGAACGCAAAGAAACTCAAGAACGCGGACGTGCCATCGCCGAACGAGAACTGCAACGCATTGGGCAAACAGCGCAAAACCTCGAACTGTTGGCACACAAGCTGGGCTACGACAAACCTGAAGACCTTTACGTCGCGCTTGCCCGAGAGGAACTGCGGCCACGCGCCATCGAGAACGCCCTACGGGAAGAACCGGCAGGCGGCCCCTTGAGCGATGAAGAGCAACTGGAAGTGCTCAACAAACGCAAACCACAAGAAAATGCCAAACAATCTGGTGTGCTTGTGGTGGGGGTAAGCACACTGATGACCAATTTGGCACGTTGCTGCCGCCCTGCACCGCCTGACCCCATCATTGGCTTTGTCACTCGAGGAAAAGGCGTGTCCATTCACCGGCTGGGGTGTTCAAACCTGGCCGAGGTCATGCGTCGCCAACCCGAGAGATTGATCGAAACCACCTGGGGAGAATCTGAGGGCTTGCATTACCCTGTCGACATTTCAGTGGCAGCCAATGACCGCCAAGGTTTGCTGCGCGACATCACCGAGGTGTTTTCAAAAGACAAAATCAATGTGATCGGCGTTCAAACAGAAACACAACGTGGCGTGGCCAAAATGCAGTTCACCGTGGAGGTAAACAGTGGGGAACAACTCCGTCAAGCGCTCACTCACCTGCTGGAGGTGGATGCGGTGTACGAGGTTCGTCGCCGCTGATCACGCCTCTACAGAAGACTCAGCGTCTTCTGAGTTCACACCCTGCTCCAGATAGCCAACCGCCAAACTTGCGAGCAAATGGGTTTGTGCATTCATGCGGCGTGCGCCACTGGGTTTGCGGCGTGCGTAATTGCCCTCCGAGTCCATCACCCAAGCCTGCAAATTGTCGGCCAGCAAGGCTTTGAGACCCTCGTCAATCACCCGCTTTTTAAGCTTTTTATCGGTGATGGGCACTGCAAGCTCGACACGACGGAAGAAGTTGCGATCCATCCAATCTGCGCTTGAAATAAACACATCGTCTGCACCATCGTTGGAAAAATAGAACACCCTGCTGTGCTCCAACAATCGCCCAACCACCGACCTCACGGTGATGTTCTCACTCAAACCAGGCACACCGGGTCGCAAAGCACACACCCCCCGAACAATCAGATCAATTCTCACACCCGCCTGGGAAGCAGCATACAATTCATTGATCAAATGAGGCTCCAACAAGGCATTCATTCGGGCCATGATTCGACACTTTTTGCCCTCCAGCGCCAGTTCGGCCTCGCGTCGCACCGAGGCCACCACATTGCTGTGTAGGTTGAACGGACTGTTCCAAATCTTGCTTAACTTGCGAGCCCGGCCCAGGCCAGTGAGGTGATTAAACACCTCGTGAACATCATGCCCTAGGCCCTCATCACAAGAAAACAGACCGAAGTCGGTGTACAACCGGGCGGTTTTTGGATGGTAATTGCCAGTGCCCAAGTGCACATAGCGGCGCAACAATGTTTTTCCACTCTCGGTGGTTTCGCGACGCACCACCATCAACATCTTGGCGTGTGTCTTCTGCCCCACCACACCGTACACCACGTGTGCCCCCACACGTTCCAGCTTAGAGGCCCAATTGATATTGGCCTCTTCATCAAAGCGCGCCATCAACTCCAAAACCACAGTAACCTCTTTGCCACTGCGTGCAGCGGCCAACAGGCTCTCCATCAACACGGATTCGGTGCCAGTGCGATAAATCGTTTGCTTAATCGCCACCACGGCTGGATCAATCGCCGCCCGTTTAATGAACTCCAGCACAGGGCTGAAGCTTTGGTAGGGGTGGTGCAAGAGTACATCGCCCTTTTGAACCGCTTTGAAAATGTCATTTTCTTTCATCAGAGCGTCAGGGCGCCCCGGGGTGAAAGGCATGAATTTTAGATCAGGGCGATCCACCCAATCGGGCAACTGCATTAGCCTCACCAAATTGACCGGACCATTGACGCGGTACAAAGCTTGTTCGGTGAGGCCAAACTCTTTGAGCAACTTCGCAGTCATGTCAGGGGAACACTGGTCTGCCACCTCCAAGCGCACCGCATCCCCAAAGTGACGTTGAGACAGCTCCCCCTGCAGAGCTACCCGCAGGTTGGTGATTTCTTCCTCATCCACGTACAAATCACTGTTGCGGGTCACGCGAAACTGATATACCCCATGCACCTCCATGCCTGGAAAAAGCTCTGGGATAAATGCCTGCAAAATGGAGGTGAGCATCACAAAACCATGCTCGTAACCGGACAAATTGGAAGGCATGCGGATCAAGCGTGGCAAGGCCCGGGGGGCCTGAACGATCGCCACATTGGATGAACGACCAAAAGCATCATGCCCTGTGAGTTCCACAGCAAAGTTCAAGGACTTGTTCAGCACGCGCGGAAACGGATGCGCCGGGTCTAGACCAATGGGGGTGAGCACAGGCAACACTTCGTGCCTGAAATACTGCCTAGCCCAATGCGCCTGCTCCTCGTTCCAAGAATTGACCGTGAGCAGAGCAATCCCCTCCTGTCGCAATGCAGGCAACACAGAGTCGTTAAATAGGCGATACTGATGTTCAACCAATTCCTGAGAAATCACGGAGACGCGCTGCAGTGTCTCGGACACACTCAAACCGTCTTTGTCCCGAAACTCCGGGTTTTGGCGAATTTGCTCTTGCAGGCCGGACACACGAATCTCAAAAAACTCATCCATGTTGCTCGACACGATGCACAGGTATTTGAGACGCTCTAGCAAAGGAACTCGCTCATCCTCGGCCATGGCCAATACCCTGCGGTTAAAGGCCAGCACGCCCAACTCGCGGTTTAAATACAGTTCTTTGTTGGGTGGCACATCCGAGACGGCAGCAACTTTCAAGCGAAACTCCGGGGTATATGCGGTAATCTTTACATGGTATTTCAAAAATATGACAAACATTTGACTGTGGTCAATCGCGCACAGGTGTGTCCCCCCTTTTCCGGCGGGCCTGTTGGTTTTGTGGCATCCTAGCGCCTGACTAAAATCCACCAAACCAACCCATGTCTTCACCACGCCAGTTGATTGCCTCGGTCGACATGGGCTCCAGCAGCTTCCGCATGATTGTTGCGCGGGTTGAGGAGCTCAACGGGCAATCTCAAATTTATGTCATCGACAGCCTGCGCGAGCCCGTTCGGCTGGGTGCCGGGCTGGATGCCAACAAAAACCTCGATGAGCCGTCTCAGGCACGCGCTTTGGCGGCACTGCAGCGATTTGGTGAACGCCTGCGCTCTTTTGAACCACACCAGGTGCGTGCTGTAGCCACCAATGCTGTGCGCGTGGCCCGCAATGCTGCTGATTTTATAACCAGGGCCGAGGCCGCGTTGGGCTTCCCAATTGATGTGATCTCGGGTGTTGAAGAGGCTCGCCTGGTTTACTGCGGCGTAGCCCACCAACTGCCCATCGGTCAAGGCAAGCGGCTGGTGGTGGACATTGGAGGTGGCTCAACCGAATTTATCATTGGCGAGGATTATGAGCCTCAAGCCATGGAAAGCCTTTACATCGGCTGTGTGAGCACCGCTCAGGCATATTTTGCGGATGGGAGCATCAGCGGTCGGGCCATGAAAAACGCCATCATGGCGGCACGCAAAGAGGTTGCCGTGTTGCGCAGGCAAATCCTCGATATGGGCTGGACACATGCCATCGGCTCGTCAGGCACAGCAAGGGCACTGGCTGAAATCTGCGTTTCCAACGGATTCACAGAGCATGGCATGTCGGCCGATGCGCTGGGGAGAATTCGCGAACACGTGGTGCAAGCCGGGCACCTGGATACCATCACCCTGCAAGGCCTGAAAGTAGACCGGCTGCCCATGATGCCAGGTGGCTTGGCCGTGATGAGCGCCGTGTTTGAAGAACTTGAGATTGAGCAAATGGAAGTGACCGACGGCGCACTGCGCCAAGGATTGCTCTATGACATGCTTGGCAGGCAGCACAATGAGGACATGCGCGAAATCACAGTGGCGCAATTCGTTCACCGCTACAAAATTGACATGCCCCACGCAGCCAAGGTGCAAGAGCTGGCCGAACTTTTGTTCAAGCAACTGTGTAAACAATTGCCGATGCTCAAAGAGCAATTGCCCATGCTACGTTGGGCTGCCATGCTGCACGAAATCGGCCTCTCGATAGGTCACAACGGCCACCACAAACACGCAGCCTACATCTTGGGCAATGCCGACATGCCGGGCTTTTCCAAGCGTGAGCAAGGGGTGCTATCGACATGGGTTCTGGCCCACAACGGCAAATTGGGCAAAGTGAGCAATCTGGCGTTGGCACCCACCCAGTGGGTGGCCCCCATGTGCCTGCGTTTGGCAACGTTGTTTTTACGCCGTCGAGAGGTGGAGGCACTGCCAGACATCCGAGTGAAACTTCTGGAGCAAGGCCTGCAACTGAGCGCCCCCCGCCAATGGCTACAAACGCACCCACTGACCCAATATGGCCTGGAGACTGAGGTGGAGCAATGGGAACGAATTGGACTGCATCTGGAACTAATAACCCGCCGATGATGGCGGGCGATTCATCGCTCAAACAAAACCAAAGTGCCTGGCGTAGCGTGGGCTCATCCGGTCAATCGACAGCAGCATCATGAAGTCGGCCGTATTGAAATCGGGATCCCATGCAGGCTCCCCACATACTTTGGCACCCAGGCGCAAATAACCTTTGACCAGAGGCGGCGGCTCAATCTCAACATCGCAATGCAAACGCTCAATGGGCAACCTGTTTTTCGGGAAAACCTGAAGGCTTGCCTCTGCGAGGTGAGGCTCGAGCTGCTTGAATAAACTGGCGGCCTGATGCCCACCGTCCCGCAAGCTCACACTGGCGCAACCAATCAGATGTTTGTAGCCGCCCAGCTTCATGTACTGAGCAATGCCGCTCCAGAGCAACATGATGGCGGCACCATTCCGGTAGTCCGGGTGCACACATGAGCGCCCAACTTCCACTGTGGTTTTGCGCAAACGCTCGATGCGATTCATAAAGAATTCAGTCTCGGAATACCAACACTTCAAACGTGCGGCACTTTCTGGAGGCAGAATCCGGTAGGTACCCACCACCTCACCTGTGTCACAGTTTTTCACCAACAGGTGGTCACAATAAGCATCAAACACGTCATGATCAATGCCGTTGGTCCCAAGATCCGCGCCATATTCTTCAGAAAAAATGTTGAAGCGGAGTTTTTGTGCCTCTAGAACCTCGCTGGCAGTTTTGGCCAGGCAAACCTCCAGAGAGGGGCTTTGCTCACGCGCAGGGCTGCTTAAATACAAGGCGTTGCGTAGAACATCCTGTTTGATCGCTTCCATCCGGTTTCTCGTCCGTTTTTCATTTCGGTGACGTGAAATGTACGGACTGCAGATGACAGATCCATAAAGAAAATGTGAAGAAATAATGACCTGAACCCAAATGTTGCTTGACAGCGCCACGGAAAACGCTAACACTGCGATTAGCAAAAAAAATTTGGCGCTACTTCAGGTCAGTTCAATTCAGGCGTTTCGCTCTAGCAATAGTTCTGTTTCTCGAATTTCTCCCAGTTTTTTAGCTATTTTGTTCAATTCAAGAAATCCAGGATATT
>DASUEF010000215.1:0-2724 GCA_036275215.1 Limnobacter sp.
ACGTTTGCTACCCGGCATTGTGGGCATGACACTGCTGTTTGGCGGCATGGTGGGTGGCCTGAGCATTGCGCTGGACAAAGACGCCGGCACCATGCGCCTGCTGGTGACCGCCCCTGTCAAAACACACCACATCCTGATTGCCAAAACTCTCGGGGCCGCAATAGGTGCGCTGGTTCAAATGGGCTTGCTGATCACCTTGCTACTCGCGCTTGAAGGCCTGTACACCCTTCTGTTTCCCTTGGGCTTCGATTTACAAGACGTACTGCCATGGGTTGGTCGTACCTTGTGGCCTGAGTTACATGTACTGCTGCCAGGTGCGGCATTGGCCGCGATGACTTGTGCTGCCTTGGGTGTGCTGTGTGGTACTTTTGCAAAAAGCATTGATGGTTTTGCAGTCATGATGAACTTCGTGATTTTTCCGGTGTTCTTTTTCAGCGGTGCCTTATACCCCATCGAACCCATGCCGGCCCTGGCACGTTGGGTAGCCTTGCTCAATCCATTTTCTTACTGTGTCGACTTGCTGCGACATGCGTTCAGCAGCCATGCTGAATTTGGTTTGATGTTTGCCACTTTGGTGCTCATTGGCGCAACCGTGATCATGCTCGGTGTGGCCACCTGGAAGTTTTCGCAAAGCGGCGCGGCAGTACCCCTAAACCAGTAAAATACTAATTATACTTAGAATTTATAGAGTAAAACTCTACAGTGTATTAGCACAGTCGTTCGTATTTTTACTTACAATGTCCTCGAAAATTCCATTCTCAAAAACGGACTTACGAGGACGACATGAAACAATCCCCTTTCCAAATCAAAAGCATTGGTGCCGCAATCGCCACCTTGAGCCTTGCAGGCACTGCACAAGCAGCAGGTTTTGCCCTGCTCGAGCAAAACGCAAGTGGTGCCGGTGTGGCCTATGCGGGCAAAGCCGCCATTGGCGAAGACGCCAGCGCAGCTTGGTTCAACCCAGCCAGCATGAGCCGCTTGAAAGAACGTCAAGTGGTGCTGGGTGGGCATTACATTGACCTCAACGGTGAAGTCAACAACGAAGGCAGCACCGCTGCACCAGGTCGCCCTTTGGGTAGCAGCACAGGCGAGTTCGGCGATGAAGGCTATATCCCCAACTTCCACCTTGTCGTGCCTTTCAATGACCGAATCAACTTTGGCCTGTCTGTGGCTACTCCCTTTGGTCTGAAAACCGATTTCCAACCCAATTGGTACGGTCGCTTTCAGGGTGTTACTTCTGACATCAAATCAGTCAACATCAACCCCTCCGCCTCATACAAAGTCAACGAACAATGGTCGGTGGGCGCTGGTGTATCCGCACAAAAGCTGGATGCAAAGCTCAGCTCACAAATCAATTACGCGCCATTTGGCGGTACTGAAGGGCTAACCACCATTGCTGGCGATGGTTGGGGTTACGGCTTTAATTTGGGCGTCATGGGTCAGGTCACGCCTGCAACACGCGTGGGTGTCGCATATCGCTCAGCAATTGAGCAAGACCTGGAAGGCAATGTCACCTTCGACAATGTTGCACCAGCAGTTGCGGCTCTTTTTGTGAATAGTGAACTCACCTCCAAGATCCGACTGCCTGCCTCACTGGCCATTTCATCAGTGACTGAGCTGACACCCAAGTGGCAACTGTTGACCGACGCCACCTGGACCGAATGGAGCACCATTCAAAAGCTGGACTTTCAGCGGCAGAACGCCCCAGCAGGTGCTGCGCCATTGACAGTGCAAGACTACGAATGGAAAAACAGCTGGCGCTTTGCGTTGGGTGGTATTTACAAGTACAGCGACACCATCAACCTGAAAGCCGGTGTGGCTTACGACATCACGCCCGTTCCTGATGAGCGTCGCAAAGTGCGCTTGCCCGATGAAAACCGCGTTACATTTGCTGTAGGCTCACAGTACAAGTTCGACAAAGCCACCACCTTTGATGTGGCCTTTCAGTACGTAATGCCGGACAAAGCGAAAATTGACAGCACAGAAGGAAACCCTGCGGCAGGTCAGCAAACCCGAGTACTGGGCACTGCGGAAGGCGATGCGTTCATCCTTTCTGGCCAAGTGTCTTACAAGTTCTAAAACCTTCAGGCGAAAAAATGCCCGGCTCAAGGCCGGGCAGAAAAGACGCATTCGTTTAGGAGACTCTCAAACCGCCACAACTTTTTCCAGCTCCCAATCAATGCCGGAAAAAGGTCCCAAGGAGCAATTTGATCAAACCGTTTGCGTCAATAAGTTCCCTGCGGAGCAGGCAGAAAACTTGGGGGTGAAAATGACAACACTTCTAAAACGCTCTACTACTTCACTACTCACCAAACCACCCCACACGGGGCAGTTTGGTGTACTTCACAAACTGATTACTTCATCAGCTTGAATACCCACACGGAACCACCCTGTTCGAGGTAGTTCACCTTGCTGGCTACGTCACCGCCCCACAGTGGAACGGCACCACCCCAACCAGACACCACAGCCACGTACTGCTGACCGTCTTTGCCTTTCCAGGTCACGGGAGGTGCAACCACGCCGGAGCCAGTCTGGAACTTCCATACTTCCTTACCGGTTTTGGCATCAGCCGCCTTCAGGAAGCCTTCTGGAGTACCCCAGAACACCAGGTTACCGCCAGTGGTCAGAACACCACCCCACAGAGGCGCATTGTTGGTGATTTCCCATTCGATCTTGCCAGTCTTGGGGTTCATCGCACGCAGGGCGCCGATGTAGTCAAAGCCA
>DASUEF010000216.1:0-2242 GCA_036275215.1 Limnobacter sp.
TTGTACAATGCAAGCTTCAATTCATGTGTTTTGCCGGGTTGGTTCATCAATGTCGTCGTTTTGGAAATTTCCCCGCAGCAATGCCCGGTTGGACAAGCAATGGCAACGCCGCAGCCAAGGCAACCCGCCATTTGTGCTGGAAGAGGTTAACCGACGCATGGTGGCCCGGGCACAAATCATGCGCCCCATCGAGGGAGGGGTGGTGCACCAAGGTTGGTTACACCCGCACACGCTGAACCCATTGCGCGGTTTGTTCGCAGACCGCCCGTTTAAAGTGTTTGCACCCCAGGCCATCGCTCTTCCCTCTGTTTCCGAAGACCCGGCAGCCACCCACTTCCTGCGCAAATTACTCCCATTGGGCAAAGCGGGGCGTCGCCTGCCTGTGGGCCATGCGCAAACACTGGCCACTGGGCAAGCTCTGCCTTTGCCCGACCAGTCCATGGGCATGGTGTGGTCCCCTTTGTGGTTGCACGCCGTGGAGGACCCAGCCGCCATGTTGGCCGACTGGCTGCGTGTGCTCAAGCCTGACGGTGCAGTGTTTTTTTGTTGTTTTGGACCAGACACCGCCCAAGAGCTGCGACCGTTTGCGCAGGCACTGGGCGTGAATATGCCCGACTTTGCGGACATGCATGACCTGGGCGACCTCATGAGCAAATCCGGGTTTTCTGATCCGGTGATGGAAATGGAAAAGCTCACGCTCACCTACACCACCCCCGGTGGTTTGCTGGCCGAGTGGCGTGCATTGGTTGGCAACAGCCTGTTGCAACCAACGGCCGGCTTGCTCGGTAAAAAGCGCTATACACAAGCTTTGGCCAAATTGGAAGACCTGAGACAAAATGCCACAGGCCGCATTCCGCTCACGCTGGAGTTGGTCTACGGGCACGCTTGGAAGATTCAGCGTGTTCCCAAATCCGGCGTGGTCACGGTCAAAGTTTCGGATATTGGTGGAAGAGGGGGGCCTAAGTCCAAATGATTGCTGTGCTTTTTTAAATGTAGGCGATTGTACTAACTCTTTTTCTGGCAAAACGCGCCCAGATTGCCGCTCTGTTGTTGCCTGCCTGTTTTTCTTAAGCCTATAATTCGAAGGTTTCGATGCACTCTCCTGGGGTTCATCGAGTCTGAATGACTGCTCTACAAGAGGTAAATGGGCATGATTCCAGAAAGTTCAAGTCTTCAGTTGTACAACGATTCGAATCAAACCTCCGCGGGTTTGTCGCAACGCTGGGTGTTCAAGCGCAACTGCGCTCTCACGCCCAGGCAGCTGTTGAATTGGTACTTGAGCCTATGCGGGCTGACGTTGGTGATTGCCACTGGGTTCGCATTCATGGGTTTCTGGATTGTGTTGCCCTTTGCTGGCCTGGAGTTGTTGTTGGTGGGCATTGCCTTTGTGATCTACGCGCGTCACGCCGCAGATTATGAAGCAATCGAGCTTCGCCCCGGCCAATTGCGGCTGGTGTGGGCAGATGGCAGCCGGCTCACCGAAATTGAGTGGTCCCCCCAATGGGCCAAACTCAGTTACAACGGGCGTTACAAAGCACCATTGGTGATCAGTCACAGGGGACAACAAGTAAAAATGGGCAAGTTCATTGCCGAAAAAGACAAGTCAGCACTGCACCTGCAGCTCAGGGCGGCGTTGGCCAGGGCGGCTCACCCGGCTTAGGGTGCGTTGCTTCCACCAGTTTGATTTTTTTTGAGATTGAGGATCGCCATGTTGAAGTCGTCCTTGGGGTTTCGTAAAGCAGTTGCGGGTGCCGCTGCTGTTGCGATGACAACCTTCGGAGGTGCAGCGTTTGCCGAGAACGTGTCTGGGCAACCCCTGCAATACAACCTCGCCGAGCCAGTCACCGAGATCGCGCGTCAAATCTATGATTTGCACACGCTGATGCTGGTGATCTGTCTGGCCATTTTTGTGGCCGTGTTTGGCGTGATGTTCTACTCCATCTACGCCCACCGCAAATCCAAGGGTGCCAAGTCGGCTTCTTTCCACGAAAGCGTGAAAGTTGAAATAGCCTGGACTGTGGTGCCGTTCCTCATCGTGATTGGCATGGCGCTGCCAGCCACCAAAACTGTGGTGGCCATGAAAGACACTTCCAACGCCGATCTCACCATCAAAGCCACCGGTTACCAGTGGAAGTGGGGTTACGAGTACTTGGCTGGCGAGGGCGAGGGCATTGCCTTCCTGTCCACGCTGTCCACCCCCCGCGATCAAATTGAAGATCACAAAGGCCAAGCAGTGGCCCGT
>DASUEF010000217.1:0-2002 GCA_036275215.1 Limnobacter sp.
TGTGGAAGGGCTTGGTCGCCAGCTTGATCCTGATCTGGATCTTTGGAAGACCGCAAAGCCGTACCTCGAGAACTGGATGCACCAGCAAATCGGTTTGAAAGGTTTTCAGTCCAGCCTGCAATGGGAAGCTGCGCAGTGGTCACAAATTCTGCCTGCCTTGCCGCGTTTGTTGCACCAAACCCTGACGCATTCGAATGGGCGGGTTGACGATCAAATCGAACAATTGGTGAAGCAGCAAAAGCGTTTGAACCGGGCATTGTTCTGGATGGTATTGATGTTGGCTGTGCTTTTCGGAGTGGTCGCGCTCGATTTGCTTTGGCCATTTTTAATCGGCTATTCCGGTCCAAAAGGTCTGTTCTAGCAGTGCGCATGTTTCTTGCCTATAATCCGAAATCATTTTTTATTTCTGGTGGGTTTTCAAGATGTTGCTTGCCTCCGTAGTAGCGTATTTGCTGGTTTCTGTACTCATTGGCCTTTATGTGGCCCGAAATGTAAGTAGCGCGGCGGATTATGCCGTGGCTGGCCGACATCTTTCCCTGCCGATTGTAACCGCCACGGTGTTTGCCACCTGGTTTGGCTCGGAAACCGTGCTGGGCATTTCCTCGACGTTTGTGGAAGAGGGCCTGGGTGGCATCGTGGCGGACCCGTTTGGTGCATCCATGTGCCTGATTCTGGCAGGTCTGTTCATTGCCCCCAAAATTTATCGCTTGAATTTGCTCACCTTGGGCGACTATTACCGTGTGCGATACAACCGGGCAGTCGAGATTTTCTGCAGTGCGTGCATCGTGGTGTCCTATCTGGGTTGGGTTGCAGCGCAAATCAGTGCACTGGGTTTGATCTTCAACGTGCTCACCGATGGTGCGGTTTCCCAAGAATGGGGCATGGTGATTGGCGCCAGTGTGGTGCTGATCTACACGCTCTTCGGTGGCATGTTGTCAGTGGCGATCCTCGACTTCATCCAGATGGTGGTCATTGCGGCTGGCTTGGTTTACATCATGTGGATCGTCGCCGATTTGGCCGGTGGTGTGGGTACCGTGGTTGAGCATGCTGAGGCCGCGGGCAAATTGCAGTTCTTCCCCGAAGAGTTCAGTTATGTGCTGTGGGTGCCGTTCGTCGGCGCATTCCTGACCATGGCTTTTGGCTCCATTCCCCAGCAGGATATTTTCCAGCGCATCAGCTCCGCCAAAGACGAGAAAACTGCGGTGCGGGGTGCTGTACTGGGTGGCTCCATGTACTTCTTCTTCGCATTTATTCCGGTGTTTTTGGCCTACGGTGCGATCATGATCGACCCCGCCACATTTGAAGCCATGGTGTCCGAGGATTCCCAAATGGTGTTGCCCAACCTGGTGTTGATGCACACGCCTGTCTTTGCTCAAATCGTATTTTTCGGTGCTCTGATCTCTGCGATCATGAGTACGTCCAGCGCGACTTTGCTGGCACCCTCCGTGTCGTTCGCAGAAAATATTGTCAAGAACATCTACCCCAAAATGGATGACAAAGCGCTGTTGCTGACCATGCGTATTTCGGTTTTCGTGTTCACCATCATCGTCGTGGCGTTCGCCATTAACAGTGAATCCTCAATTTTCGAGATGGTGGAAAGCGCCTATGAAATTACCCTGGCTGCTGCATTTGTGCCATTGGTGTTTGGTCTGTACTGGTCAAAGGCAACCTCGCAGGGTGCAGTGGCATCGATTGTGGTGGGTGTGAGCAGTTGGTTGATCGCCAAAAACTTCTTCCCCAGTGAAATTTGGCCGCCCCAGCTGTTGGGCATGGTGTTGGGTTTGTTCACGATGATCATTGCTTCACTGTTGCCACAATGGATCGAACACAGGCCAGCGCTGCGTGACGGTGTTGTGCACCCACATTAAGCTAAAATAGCCGGATTACCTTTGTTGAAAGTGATCCGGCTGTGAAATACCTCACCATTGAAGACACCATTGGCAACACCCCTCTGGTGCAGTTGCAACGCTTGCCTGGCAAGGCCAACGCCGATCGTGGCAAC
>DASUEF010000218.1:0-20182 GCA_036275215.1 Limnobacter sp.
CCTTCAGCAAGGGTTTTTGAATTTCACCATGCTTGGCCGCGCCATGATTTCCGAGAACGGCCTGTGCACACACCCTGCGTTTCAGGTCAAAGGGCAGTGTGTGATAGACCGCAGCACGCTGTTTTATGACGGCAATTCGCAAGGTGGCATCAACGGTGGTCCAGTCACCGCGGTGTCGCCCGACATTGACTCCGCCACCCTGGGCGTGCCCGGCATGGCGTACTCCACACTCTTGCAACGTTCTGTGGATTTTGCACCCTATGCACCAGCGTTTTACAACGCATACCCCGCTTCTTTGGATCAGCAGTTCATTCTCTCGCTCATCCAAATGTTGTGGGACCGGGGTGAGAACAATGGCTATGCTTGGAGCCTGGCACCTGGCCGCGCCTTGCCTGGCACCAAGCCCAACAAGCGTGTGTTGCTCATCCCGGCCTTTGCCGATCACCAGGTGTACATGAACACCGCCGAAATCATGGCCCGCACCATCCAGGCCCCGCTGCAATGCCCAGCGGTGGTGGGCGGGCCGTCGCGCCAACGTGGGCCCGCCGTGCTCAAGCAGGTTCACCCTGCGGTGCGTGCGGAGCAGCAGCAGTTCCCGTTGGTCTCGTTTGGTCGCAGGCACCCGGATGACCACCCGTATTTTGGGTTGCCTTGCATCCGGAAGTATCCGCACACCGGCAACGCGCTCACCGTGTGGGACAGTGGCCCGCGCACCAACGCCGACGGCTCTGAAAACCCCAACGGCAGCGCGCCTCCGCCCTTGGACAATCGCCCCATGGCAGACGGTTACGGGGCAGACCCCCATGGCCACCCACGCAATGAAGAAAAGAACATGGATATGAAGTCTGCCTTCCTCACGCGGGGTGGTGCTTTGATTGATGTGTGCAACGGATTGCCGTGCGCATCCCGGGGGTTCAACCCCGGGCTGAAATGAGGAAGCCGAACATGATACAAATTCGATGGATGGGCCTTGGTTTGGCTGCCATGGTGTTGTCGGCCTGCATGGGCGATGGCAACAATCCGTTTGTGGAGCCCAGCCGCACGGGCGGCAACGAGGTGGACAATCCGGTGATTGTGGATCCACCACCGCCCCCACCACCCCCTCCCGTGGTGGATGGGCCACGCCTGGATGTGTCTCATTTCAGAGCGGCCTCGGCCAAGCGCCGCATCGACCCCACACCCGCACAGTTGCAGGGCGTGGTGGTGAGCAGCACACCCGTGGTGGGCAAGTTGCAGCAGTTCAATCTGGGCGGCTATGGTGGGTTTGATTTCAATGGTCCCGAGGATGTGGTGAACTTCGACATTGGAGGCCCGCCCGCCAGTGGAATTGGCGACGGCACTTTCGTTCGGGTTTTCATGATTGAAGACATGGCTGAACCCGCCAATCGATTGGTGTTTGTCACCATCGATGCGATTGGTGCAGGCAACGTGATTCAAAACCGCCTCAAAGCAGCGGTGGCACAGGCTGCCAACACCCAGCCCGACAATGTGCTGTTCGCGCAAACTCACACCCACTCCGGTGCGGATCTGCAGGGCCTGTGGGGCGGGGTGCCCAACAGTTGGCTGGATTGTGCGCAAGTCGACCCCGCCCAGGCCTGTGACCCCAAGGTGCAGCCAGGGCTTTATCAATTGGCGGCACAAGCCACGCAAGAGGCTCTGGCCAATCTGGAGCCTGCGGAACTGCGCTATGGGCAAACCTTGTTGGAAGGTGAGGCTCGCTTGAATAACTTTCGCCGATGCGACCCCGAGGACATGCGCACCCCCGACCCACACATGACTTTGCTGCAAGCGCGTGCGCGCAACGGCAAGGTCTTGGGGGCTGTGCTGAATTACTCGGCGCACCCCACGGTGCTGGGCTTAAGCAATCGATTGGTGCACACCGACTGGGTGGGCGGCGCTTTGCGCACGTTGGAGAACAATTTCAAGTCGACCGTGTTGTATTACAACGGCGCGATTGCGGATTCGTCCCCACGTGCACCAGGTGGTGAAGACCCCTACGAGCGTGCCAACGCCTTGGGTGTGCAGGTGGCCCAGGCAGCGCTCGCAGGCATGTCCAATCCTGTTGTTTTAAAGAATGGTATGCAGGTGCAGCATGCCAATGCCTTGTTGCCCGTTACCAATCCGCTATTCATTGCCGCAGGTGGGGTGCGCAGCTTCAATGGGTATTACAACTTCACGCCGGCAGGCGATACGCTGGCACAGTTGCCCGGCTACAACAACCTGCCACAGACTGCTTTGTATGCGCAAACGGCTGTGAGCCGAATCCGGTTGGGGCAGGGCGATTCTCCAAGCAACACACTGGAGATGGTGAGCATCCCGGGCGAAGGATCACGGGGTTTGGCCGATGCTTTGCGCGCACGTTCCAACAGCCCCATGATGTTGCTGGGCTTGACCCACAATTCACTGGGTTACATTTTGACGGAGCAGGAGTTTGGCAGCGGTTTGTTCGAGTGCCAATCTTTTTATGAAGAAACAGTGTCGCTGGGGCCGCTCACGACCCCAGCGTTAAACCAGCAGGCTTACAACGTGCTGTTTGCGCAGTAAACCTTATGCCGGGTTTTTGTGAACATCAAAACCTGGATTTGGCCTTGTCGAAGGCGTCTTTGATGCTATCCCAAGCTTTGTTTGCGCCGTCTTTCAAGCTCTCAAATGCCTCGCTAGAGGAGTGCCTAAGCTCCTCCAGTTTGCCTTTGCCTTCCGCCAGTTTGGCCTCTAGCGCATCAATCGCCTCATTCATCTCTTTTTTGGCGTCAGCAGATTTTCCATCGGCTTTGGCTTTCAGCTTGTCCAGGTCGGCCTTCCACTCATCCAGTTGGGCGTTCAGTTTGGCTTTGTAGTGTTCAAGATCTGCCATGTTTGTACTCCTTCAGGTTGCAGGGAAAAACCCACGGTAATTAAACCTTATGACAGTGGTGGCGGTTTGGTTCGAGAAAATATTCTAAATTGATGGACGATTGCATGGCCGAGGTTGATTTGTCGCCTGCCAGCCCCCATCATCGAAAAGCTCGCCCATGTTGTCTGCGGAATGCACCATGTCACTCTTTGAAACCACCGAACTGCTTGTGTTTGTGAATGTGCTTTTGCAGCAGTTGGGGGCTCCTGTGCCTGCCGTGCCCACGATGATTGTTTCCGCGGGTTTGTCAGGCACCCTGCCAGGTGTGTTGTTGCTTGGCGTGTTGGCCACCTCGGCCTCATTGATTGCCGATTGGGCATGGTACTTGGCCGGGCGCTTTTATGGCTACAAGGTGTTGGCTGGACTTTGTCGCCTGTCCCTCAATCCAGAGTCTTGCGTGAGCCAAACTGAAAACAAGTTCCGTTTGTGGGGGCCTTGGTCTTTGGTGGTAGCCAAATTTATTCCTGGCTTCTCGACGGTGGCTCCGCCGATTGCTGGTGCAGTTCGCATGCCAGTGTGGCAGTTCACCTTGGCCTCCGCACTGGGCGCGTTTGTGTGGGCCATGGCGGCACTGCTCACCGGCTGGCTTTTTCAAGACGAGGTTCAATGGGCATTGCAGGAAATGCAAAACAATCTGTTTTCTTTTCTGGTGTTGGGCGGCATCGTGGTGGGAGCCTGGTCGTTGTGGAAACTGTCGCGCCGGTATGCCTTTCAAGCCCGCTTGCGTGTGCCCAAGCTACCTGCCAAAGAGGTGCTGGCCATGGTCCGGCATGGGGATTCCCGTTTGCGGCTGCTGGACCTTCGGCCTTCGGTGATTCAAGAGGCAGAACCTTTGGTCGGCTGGTTGCCCGCCACACCCGATAACGCTGTGCAGCAAGCAACCCAATGGCCCAAGCACGATCTCATCATCACCATGTGCGCCTGCCCGGATGACGTGACTGCCAGTCATGTGGCGCATGCCTTGCAGCAGGCTGGTTTTGTGAATGCCAGAGCCATGCATGGCGGTTATCACGCGTGGGTCGAACTGCAACAGCGCAGCAGAACCTGATTGCAACCATCTTTTTCAATCGATTTGCATCCAAGCGCAATTTGCATGTGTTGGCCTCGTGTAACTTTTGGCAGGCATGCAACGAACTCGCTCGCATGCCTGCGGTGTGGCCTGCACATCGCTTTTACATGAGTATTTTTGGAGTATTTGATGACACGTGTGCTTCGCTCTGTGATGTTTGCATTGGGATTTTCCACCTTCGCCATGGCAGTGCCTCAGGCTGCTGCACAAGACGTAATTCAGTTTGGTGTGGGCCTATATCAGCCCGACAAAGACAAAAACGACGCCACTTACACCCCCTTGGCTCAATACCTGGAAAAAAAACTCGGCAAGCCCGTTAAGCTGCGCACCGTGAGCACATGGGAAGGTTTGGCCAAATCGCTGGCCAATGGAGAAACAGACATTGCCCTGATGGGCCCGTGGGGCTATGTGTTGGCCAACAATGAGGCGCGTGCGCAAGCGGTGGCAACCATTGAATACGAGGGCAAGCCCGAGTATTACGGCATCATGGTGACCAATCCCAAGAGTGGTATCAACAGCGTGGCCGACTTGAAGGGCAAAACCTTTGCTTTTGGTGACAAGGGCTCCACATCGGGTTACCTCATTCCCTTTCACTATTTCCAAAAGCAGGGCGTCAACCCAGACACCTATTTCTCGAAGGTGATCAACACCAGCCACCAGGCCATTCAAACCCAAGTCACCCAAGGGGCGATTGATGCAGGTGCCGATTACAACCGCAACCGCGATGCCATGATCGCCGATGGACTCATCAAAGCGGAGGATTCCAAAATCATTTGGACCTCCGACCCACTGCCCAATGATGCCTTTGCCGTGAGTGCCAAACTGTTTGAAGACAAGGTGTTTGTAGCCAAGCTGCAGGAGGCTTTGGTGGGCATAGGTGCCGAGCTTAAAAAGCAGCCCAATTTGCTGCCGCCGCGCTACACCGGCTTTGCCAAAAAAGACAACAGCTACTACAAACCCATTCGCGATGCAGGCCTGGCCACAGGCCGCCTTCAACCCAAGTAAATTCAACATTGGCATGTCATGAATTGGTTGCAGTTCAAGCGCAGGCTACAAGGCCGGCTCGGGTTTTCCGGGCTGGTTTTTTTGTATGCCGTTGTTGTTGTGGCCTGTGTATATAGCTTAGCCAGTGCAGGGGATTTAAGCACTGGCCGCAATCCTTGGGCCAATTTTTTAAAAACAGCCACCGAGTTTGCTCGCCCCAGCTTTTTGGATGTTTGGTTGGGTGACCCAGCGTACGAATACAAAAGTGACGATGGCACTGTTCTGCGGGTGGAAAATAGACAGGATGTAGAAAAGCAGTGGCTGACCCAACTGGCCAACGCCACCTGGGTCACATTCAAAATTGCGACGCTGGGGTCTTTGCTTGGTGCTTTGCTTGCCTTGCCCTTTGCAGTGCTGAGTGCCAAAAACATTCGTGCGCCCAAACCATTCGCATTGCTCAGCCGTTTGGTGCTAGATGCCTCCCGCTCTATTCACACCCTGGTTTTTGGTCTGGTTTTGGTCGGCATTGTTGGCCTTGGGCCCACTGCCGGTATTTTGGCAATTGCTTTTCACAGCCTGGGCACCTATGGCAAGTTGTTTGCCGAATCCATTGAAACACTCGACATGGCTGCCATTGAGGCGGTGCGCGGTGTGGGCGCAAGTCCTTCACAAACTTTTTTTTGGTCTGTGTGGCCTAGCGTGTTGCCCCAATGGGTAAGCAGCCACTTGTACATTTGGGAATACAACATTCGCGACTCCACCATTCTCGGAATCATCGGTGCGGGCGGATTGGGCTTGCTCATCTCCGAGTCGGTCTCCCTGTTTCAGTGGGGTCGTCTGTCTTCCATTTTGTTGGTGGTGGTGTTGATGGTTTCTCTGTTTGATGCATTGAGCCGTCGTATCCGGAGTGCTTTGCTGTGAGTATTTCAACGCCTTGCATTCTTATTGAACAGTTGCGCGTGGTGGCCGGTGCGCGCTGCATTCTGGAGGTGCCGAAACTCCAAATAGCCCATGGTGAAAAGGTCGCCATTTTGGGCCGCAATGGAGCAGGCAAATCCACACTGCTGCGTTGCCTCAATGGGTTTGTAAAGCCAGTGACAGGTCTAATCACCGTCAATGACCACGGCGTGTTTCCCCTTCAGCGCGAGAAGGATTTGCGCGCAGTGCGTGCCCAGGTGGGGCAGGTGTTACAGGGTTTGCATTTGGTGGGGCGCCTCACTGCACTAGAAAATGTGTTGGTGGGTGGGCTCGCACGCATGCCCACCTTGCGCAGTTGGATGCGTCTTTTTACCCAAGAAGAGATTGAGCAGGCCAATGCGGCGCTCCAGGCTGTGGGCATGTACAAACTGGCTGATAAGCGGGCTGACCAATTGTCGGGCGGAGAGCGTCAAAAAGTGGCCATTGCCCGCATGCTGATGCAAAAGCCCCAATTGGTGCTCGCCGATGAGCCCACGGCGGCTCTGGACCCCACGGCAGCCGACGAGGTGTGCCAACTGCTGGTTAAATCCGCTGATCGTGCAACTTTAATCACGGTGGTGCACAATACAAATTTGGTACCGCTGCTGAGCCACCGGGTTTTGGGCTTGAAGGCGGGCCGTTTGGTGCTGGATTGCCCCAGCACGGATTTGCATCAACACCACTTGGACACGTTGTACGAGTAAACCACCATGAGCAGCAAAGCCCCAGGCAGACTGTGCCCCATCCGCTACCGTTACGGTCCATTGCGGATCGCCAATGTGTCCGAGGTGCCATGCAACGCGCTTTATGTGGTGGGGGGGCTGTATGGCAATCCGTTTGCGCTCGATGTGATTGAGCAAATGGCCATGCAAGAAAATGACCGTGTCCGCATTTGTTTCAATGGCGATTTCAACTGGTTCAACACCGAGCCAGCGCTGTTTGCTCGAATCAATGAACGTGTGTTGAAACACGATTGCGTGCTTGGCAATGTGGAGGCGGAACTTGCCGAACCCTTGGACACCCCTGATTGTGGTTGTGCATATCCAGAGCATGTGGATCAAGGGGTGGTGGATCGATCCAACCTCATTCACACCGCCCTCAAAGAAGTGGCTCAGGCGCATCGCGATTTGCTGGAGGCCCTTTTGCAAAAACCATACTACGCCCGTTACAAAGTTGGCAATGTGCGAGTGGGTGTTGTACACGGTGATGCAGAATCGTTGTCAGGCTGGGGATTTGATCCCGAACACCTGAACAATCCTGAGGAAGCCAAGTGGCGTCAGAGCATGTTTGCCACCGCCCGTGTGGATGTATTTGCCAGCAGTCACACCTGTACCGCAGCCCTGCACAAAGAGCCACTGACCGGCGGCAAATGGGGGGTCATCAGCAACAACGGCGCAGCGGGCATGCCAAGTGCCCCGGGAAGCCTCGATGGATTGGTCACGCGTGTGGCAATCAAACCTTTCCCCAATGATGCATTGGTGTATCGCCGTGAGGCAATGCCCGGCGGTTATGTGGAGCAAGTGCGTGTTCAAATCCCCCAAGTGGAATGGGTGCATCACTTTTTACAGCAATGGCCCCAGGGCAGTGCGGCTTACACCTCCTACTTCAAAAGAATCACCAAGGGCGTGTAAACCCTGTTTAGCAGCAGGCCACTTCGCCATCTGAGCGTGGGTCTGCTGCGCCTTCCATCACGCCGTTGGGGTGGCGAACCACAGCACCAGCATGCCCCATGGTGTCGCTAAACGCCTCTGGCAAAACCTCTAGCACGTGTCCGGCCTCCTGCAGTTGTTGCACAAGTTGCGCATCAAACCGGCTTTCCAGTTTGAGTGTGGTGCTTTGCTCACCCCAGGTGCGGCCCAGCAACCACCGTGGTGCAGTAATCGCTTGCTGCAAAGGTTGATCAAACAGGCCGTAGCGGCTGAAAATCGCCGCTTGTGTTTGAGGTTGACCCTCACCGCCCATGGTGCCGTACACCATGCTGCGGCCGTCTTTAAAACGCGCCATCGCTGGGTTGAGGGTGTGGAATGGCTTGCGCCCGGGTTCCAAGCGGTGCAGGGCGTTTTCTTGCAGGGAAAAACCAATGCCCCGGTTTTGCCACATTACCCCGGTGGATGGGCACACAAGCCCAGATCCAAACTCCCAGAATACACTTTGAATAAAGCTGGCGGCGCGTCCCTCGTTGTCGATGCAGCCCATCCAGATGGTGTCGCCTTGCCAGGCTTCTTGTGGCCAGGGCAGGGCGCGTGCCTGGTGAATATTTTTGGCGCGTTCGGCCAGCGCCTGCCGACTTAAAAAGTCACTGGGGTTGACGCTCATATAGGCTGGGTCTGTGCAATACCTGTCGCGCACCAGAAATGCTTGTTTGGTGCTTTCCACCAAACCATGCACATGTGCAAATCCGTCGGCTTGCTTTACACCGAGGGTATCGAACATACCCAGGATCATCAGCGATGCCATGCCTTGTGTGGGCGGGGTCATGTTGTAAATCGTGCAGTTGTTCAGTTCAGTGTGCAAGGGTGTAACCCGTTGCGCGTGGTGATTATTCAAATCTCTCAAAGTGAGTGGGCTGCCCACACGAGCAAGGTCTTCCGCCATGGCCTTTGCCAGCTCCCCGCGGTAAAAATCATCTAGGCCAACTCGCCCCATGTGAGCCAATGTGGTCGCCAGAGCAGGCTGTCGGATCACATCACCTTCCAGCGGGGCTTGGCCCTTGATCAACATGTGCTCAGCAAAGCCCGGCACGGTGGCGAGTTCGTCAAATTTAACGCGGCTCAAGCGGGCCTGGCTGCCACTTACGACCATGCCCTCTTGGGCGTGTGTCACTGCATTTTCCATCAGCCGCATGGTGGGCATTTTACCGCCCCATTCTTGAGCAACTTCCAGTGCTTTGATCCAGCCAGCCACTGTGCCAGCCACAGTGAGCGCGGCCAAAGGGCCACGGTTGGGGATGACCTGCAAACCCTGGCTGGTGTAAAACTGCCGGGTGGCTAGCGCAGCTGCCTTGCCGCATGCATCAATCCCAATCGGTGCACGGCCTGGTTCACTCAGCAGCCAAAACCCATCGCCACCGATGGAATTCATATGGGGGTATACCACCGCAATGGTGGCTGCTGCTGCAACCATGGCCTCCGCTGCATTGCCACCTTCTTTCAGCACATCGCGACCCGCTTGGGCCGCCAAGTGATGTGGGGCAACAAATACCCCACCCAATGCTCGTTTGGTGTGAATCATTCTGATTGCGCTCCTTGCTTATGCCGTAAATAGAGACGCCAGCGTGGCCACGGCCACCGCGGTGTCTTCGTCCACAGGGTGCCCGCAATTGATGCGCAAGCAATGCCTGTATAAACCGCTGGCCGAAAACACATGCCCTGGCATGAATGCGGTTTTTTTTGCAATCGCTTTCTGAAAAAGGCTTCCTGTATCGATGTGCTCGGGCAGCTCCACCCACAATACAAAACCACCTTTGGGTTCAGACACCCGAGTGCCCTCGGGAAAGTATTTCAAAACCAGTGCACTCATGGCATGCACCTGCGTTTCAAATTGTTGCCGCAAGCTGCGCAAATGGCGTTCCAAAGAACCCTTTTCCAAGTAATGAGCCACTGCCATCTGAGTGATTGGATTGGTCGAGCCGCTGAGGATTCGTTTGCGCGCCAACAATTGACCAGCATAGCGGCCACCTGCCACATAGCCAATGCGCAATGCGGGGCTCAGGGATTTGGAAAAAGAGCCGCACATGATGACACGGTCGTTTTGACGAAATGATTTGAGCTGTTTTGGACGGAAGCGTTCGAAATACAGATCCGAGTACACATTGTCTTCAACAATCGGAAAGTCGTATTGCTCGGCCAAATCCAGCAGTTTTTTTCGGTTGGCATCGGGCATCACCGAGCCCATCGGGTTGCTTGCTGTGGGGCAAACAATGCAGGCAGCAATTCGAGTTCTTTTCAGTGCGATTTCCAAGGCCTCCAGCGACATGCCGGTGTCTGGGCTGCTGGGTATTTCCAGAGCCCTCAAGCCCATGGATTCAATCAATTGCAAAAGCAGGTAGTATCCCGGGGATTCGACTGCGACCACATCGTTATACTTGGCCACCGTGTGCAAGGCCAGGCTCAGTGCCTCCGTGCATCCATCGGTCACCAGCAATTCGTCTTTGCGCAGTCGCATGCCCATCCATTCGAATCGCCTCTGCAATTGAACAATCAGTTCAGGCTGGTTAGGCTCCACGTGGCTGGCTTGCGCCAGCAGGTCGGGCCAGGTGCGGTTCACCGTGGCATAACTGCGCCGCAGGCTTGCAATGGGCAGCAGGGATGTGGCTGGAAATGCAATCCCCAAAGGTGCCACGTCGTGTCGCATGCAGTTTTTAAGCAGAGCGCTGATGTGGTCTGCCACATCCAGATTAATAGGTGGATCCAGCGCAATCGAGTTGGGGGCTTGTGTACACAGCTCGCCCAGCCGTCGTGTTGGCATTTGCACGTAGTAGCCCGATTTGGGAACAGGCTGCACATAGCCGCGATCCTCTAAGAGGTTCAAAGCTTTTTGCACAGTGTCGATGGAGTAGTGCCATTGCTCCGACAATTTGCGGATGGATGGCAGCTTAAATCCCGCCACAAATTGCTGGCTTTCAATCATCCCTTGAATGCTGAGTGCCAACTGCTCGTATTTGCGTGCTTCAATGGCCATGCGTCATGCCTCGCTGTCTTGTTTCAGGCGCCACACCATGAACACCCCTGCCACCATCAATAGCGCCGCCATGTATAGGGAGCCTCGATATGTGCCGGTTTTTTCCGCGATCACACCCGCAATGGCCGGTGCTGCTATTTGGGAAATGCCATAGCTCAATGTCATTCGGGCCATGGCTTTGCTGGGGTTGTGGGGGAATTGTCGCCCTGCAATGCTGAGCGTGAGGTTCACAATGCCTGCGAAAGTGCCACCAAACAGCACGGCACTGAGCATATTGGCCCAATAGCCATCCACCAACGCCGCCATGAGGATGGACACGATTTGCAGCACATAGGCCGCCACCAAGGCTTCAAACACACCGGTAAGCCTGGCCACTCGGTCCCAAATAAAGGTGGAGGGCATTGCCGCTAGGCCAACCACCACCCACACCCAAGGGCCTTGTCCTTTCAGTTCAGGCAGGGTTTCTGCAATGGCCACAATGAAGGTGGCGCTGATCACATAGCCAAACCCAGCGCAAAAATAGGCACCCACCATCAGGCGCATCCACCTGGCGCTGGGCGGAGCCACATCTTCGACAGCCCCCTGTGGGCTGCCTGCTTTGGCAGGTTTGGGCATCCACACCCAGGCGGGTATAAAAAACACCACGCCTAAGGCGCCCAGCGCCCACCACTGTTGATCCCACTGCAGGTGGTCCACCATGGCCATCACAGCCAGGCCAGAGAGCACCAAACCCATGCCGGCCCCGGCAAAATGCAAGCCAAGCTCTGTTTTAAGCCCCTGGCGAGCAAGCCAGTTCATGATGAGCCCCGAAGCGATCAACATGCCCGCGGTGCTGGATACACCGGATACAAAACGCAACACCACCCACGCGCCTACATCGGTTGTCAGGCCCATGCCAACGGTGCTGAGCACCGCCACCACCAGGCCAATTCTGTACATGGTGTATTTCATCTCTAAATTGGCAAGGGTGGAGGCCAGCAAGGCGCCGCTGATATAACCCATGTAGTTCACCGTGGCCAACCAACCGCCATCAAAGGCGGACAGATTGGCCTGCTCACGCATGATGGGCAACAATGGCGTGTATGAAAAACGCGCAAGTCCCACAGTGAGAATGAGTGAAGAAATGCCCGCAGCAATGACCTGCCAGCGTTGTAGGTTCATAAAACACCCGCACAGATTGATTCCTGATGATGCAGTACAGAATTGAATGTGACATAACTGTACTGATAATTAATTCATTATCCTGAATCTGTACTGCTAAAGCAAAACTTTCTACATTGGAAGTGTCCCGTTCCTCGAGCATGAAGCATGATGATCCACCTGGCTTGGCGCACAGCCACCTTCAAACCGATAGAACTCGGCCAGCCTAGCAAAACCCGCCCTTTGAGCTACTTGGAGGCGGTGTTGTTTCAGTGGGTCAATCCCAAAGCATGGTTCATGGCCACAGGTGCCGTGGCGCTTTTTCCAGCCATGGGCAAATCGTTGTGGGTTTATGTCGGTTCCATGGCCTTGTTGATGTGTGTTGTCGGCGTGGTGTGTGTGGGGGTTTGGATGCTGATGGGTATGCAGTTGCGCACTGTTATTAATACCCCTGCACGTCTGCGTGCATTCAACGGGTCAATGGCCGTGGGCCTGCTGGCTTTTTTTGGATACAGCGTATTTGTTGGCGTGTGAAAGTGATTCTAAAAACGCCATCAACTCGCCCGTGCCCTTGGTCTTGTTGAAAAAAATAATTCGATTCCCGGAGGCCCTTGCAAGGTCTTCGCCCACGGGCGCATCGCTGCTGAAGCACACCACCGTGTTGTGACGTGGAAGGCCGAGTAAAAACTCGGCCGTGTTGGTGGATTCGGAATCTGGCAAGCTCAAATCGGATATCAACACATCGTAGTGACCCACATGGGCTGCGAAGTGCTTCAGGCTCGGCGACACCGCCATTTTCACAGACGGAAAGCTGGCCGATAAGTGATCGACCAGCAACTCCGCCTGCAGCGGATCGTCTTCAATAATGTGTATGGTGTTCATGCATGCATGGTATGCCGCAATGCGGCATTGGCACATACCCAAAATACAGGACAAGTGTTGTGCATGCCCTCCGAATGGAGGGGGGTTTAACGGTTACGCCCGTACGCGTCGTGAGAAGACACCCATTCATCCGAGAGAATGGCCGACAACAGGGAGAGGTCACCGGCGAGCACCGTGGCACCCACAATTTCAGCAAGCTTTCTAGCTTGGCCGTCGCCATCGCACCGCAACATTTTAAGACATTCACGTTGCGTCGGCAGACCTGTTCCACCCCCTTTTGTGGCGCATATCACCGAGGGCAACGTGACAGAAAAATACAAATCGCCTTCGGGCGTGATGTCCATGAACACCATGCCGGCATGGCTTTCAACCACATTGGCCTCGTCTTGCCCGGTTGCAATAAACAAGGCAGCAATGCCATTGGCCGAATGGGGCCCGGTGTATGCACTGCCCGCCAATTGCGCACCAATTGCACTGCGTTGCCTTTGCTTAAACATGGTTTCTGGGGTGGTGCGGGCCAAGCGTTGAAGAACCTCTCGCTTCAAAGTGGCTTCAGCAATCACGCGTTTACCCCGGCTGTGCAGCAAGTTCATGTGCGAGTGTTTCTTATCGGTTTCAATGGCACCACTCAAAGCGAAATAGGTGATGGATTCTGGGCTGTTCTTCAAGATCCATTGGCAGGCAGCATGTGTCGCCTTGCCGCACATGTTTTGCCCGGCGGCGTCCCCCGTCGTGTAGTTAAAGCGTGTGTACACCATGCGGGCCACTTGCCAATGCTGAATATGAGCCAGTTTCCCAAATCGTGTGGTGCTCTCAGCTTGGGCGCGCACTGTGCTCTCCACCTCAGTCAACCACATTAAAAACCGGCTCGCTGCGCGTGCGTCTTCAAATTCAAACACCGGGGCGCGCTGCATAAATTCTTCAGCAACTGTCACCTTAACACCGCCCGACTCGCTCACCATGCGCATACCACGGCTGTAGCTGGCAACCAGTGTGCCTTCGGTGGTGGCCAGCGGCACATAAAACCAGCCCTGCGCATGCTCGCCGTGTATCAACACGGGGCCAGCCACGCCCACAGGCATTTGAACTACTCCGATGAAGTTCTCGGTGTTGTTGCGTACATCGGCGGGTTGAATGCTGTACTGCCCAGTGTGGGTGAGCGTCGCCCCGGTTTGCTGGGCTAAAAACTCCCGACGCGCACGGGCGGCGTCCTCGGTGTAATTGTCTTCAAAGCGGGGTATGGGTTGCCGATTCATGCGCGTTTGCCTCTGACCTTGGTTTTTACGTTTGCACTGCGGCGTGAGGTTTTGGGCTCGTCCAGGCTCTCAATCAATTGACGAATATTGTCCAGTTTGGCCTGCATCAGGCTGTTTTCAATTTTGCTTCGCTCCAGCGCCACACCCAGTTGAGTGTTCTCCTTCTCAAGCCGCAACACTTGTTTAGAGAGCAGCGCATTTTGTTGCTCCAATTCACGATTGGCCTGGTAAATTTTGGTGAGGTTGTTTTGCAGGTTTTTCACTTTTTCCTGTACCCCGTCGACCCTGCTCTTGATGCCATGTTCCAACTGGTTCACTTGGTCGGCCACGGCGTTCAGCAGTGGTGTGGCAGGCAGGCCCGATGCCTTGGCCTTGGCGGCCGATTTCAAGTTGCGCAGCACTGCCGTGCCTTTGTTGGTCAATCCCATGTCTAGTCTCCTCCCTTGGGGGTGATTGTTGTGTTGGCACGGCAAGTGCCATTTCCTAGCGTATCAAGAAATGGTGTGTTTCGGTTCCCATTCAAGTGGCTGGGCTACAATCGACGAGTTTTCTTTCCTTGTTGCCCGGCCCATCATGAACCTGCGCATTTCATGGCTTGGTTTGCTGTACACCCTGGCCTTGCTGGCCGGGTGCAGTCCCTCGTCGTCCCCAGAGCAATCTTCCAGCGAAGCCCCGGTTGGCAAACCGAGCTTGAGTGTAGAAATGGCACAGGCGCAAACCCGCATGTGGCCCCTCAAGCTGACCGTGAACGGCAGTGTGGCCCCTTGGCAAGAGGCCGTGATTGGCTCTCAACTGAGTGGCATCCCCATTGCACAGTTGCTTGCACAAACGGGCGATGTCGTTAAAAAAGGCCAATTGCTCGCGCAGTATGAACAAGCCCCTGTGCTGGCCGATTTGGCGCAGGCCAAAGGCGCAGTGGCTGAGGCTCAGGCCCTGTATGAACAAGCCCGTTTCAATGCCGAACTCATCCGCGGATTGGACAACACCGGTGCGGTGAGTGCGCAAGAGCGCAATCAGATTTTGGCGACAGAAAAGTCTGCCTTTGCGCGCTTGCAGTCTGCCAAGGCTGCGCAAACCCAGCAAGAAATACGCATGGCCAATACCCGAGTGCTTGCGCTGGACGATGGTGTGATCTCTGCTCGCAATGCCACCCTGGGGGCAGTGCCCAATCCGGGCGAGCCCCTGTTTCGGCTTGTGCGCCAGCAGCGGCTAGAGTGGCGTGCCGAAGTGAGTGCTGAAGAGCTTGTGCAATTGCGCGTGGGCATGCCCGTGCACGTACAGCACGGCGAGGGCATGGTGCAGGGCAAGGTGAGGGCCTTGGGCCCAGCAGTGGATGCGCAATCCCGAATCGGCCTCGTGTATGTGGATTTGCCGGGTGCATACAGCCAGGGTTTAAGGCCTGGTATGTTTGTACGCGGGCAGTTTGTATTGGCCGAGCAAGAGGCCCTGCTGGTGCCACAGTCGGCGGTGGTTGAGCGCGATGGCTTCACCTATGTGTTTGTGTTGCAGGCTGGCAGCAACCAGGTGCAACGCATCAAAGTGAAGGTGGACCGCAGCACGGGCGAGTGGGTGCGCGTGTTGGAAGGTTTGCAAGCAGGTCAAGCGGTGGTTAAAACGGGCGTGGCCTTTCTCGCCGATGGCGATTTGGTGAAGGTGGTGCAGTGAACGTCTCTGCTTGGTCCATCAAAAATCCCATTCCCGCGCTGATGCTGTTTTTCATGCTCACGATGGCTGGCTTGGCATCGTTTGGTTTCATGAAAATTCAGAACTTCCCAGACATCGAGTTGCCAACGGTCTCCGTAAGTGCTGCACTGCCCGGTGCATCGCCATCGCAGCTTGAGAATGACGTGGCCCGCAAAATTGAAAACTCTGTGGCCACCCTGCAGCGTGTCAAACACATTTACACCAAAATCCAGGACGGCTTGGTGAGCATCACGGTGGAGTTTGAGCTTGAAAAGGATGCGCAAGAAGCTGTCGACGATGTTCGCTCAGCGGTGTCCCGCGTGCGTGCGGATTTGCCAACCGACCTGCGCGACCCCGTCATCAACAAGCTCGAGTTGAGCGGCTCACCTGTGTTGGCTTACACGATTGCCTCGCAAGCCATGGATGAAGAGGCTTTGTCTTGGTTTGTGGACGACACCATCACCAAAACCCTGCTCAGTGTAAAAGGCGTTGGCGCAGTGAGCAGGGTGGGTGGGGTAAGCCGGCAGGTGTTGGTGGAGCTCCATCCACTTAAAATGCAGGCCTTGGGCTTGAGCGCCTTGGAAGTATCGCGCCAGTTACGCGCCACCCAGCTAGAAACCGCCGGCGGCCGCGCCGACCTGGGCACAGGCGAACAACCCTTGCGCACCATTGCCACCGTGCAAAATGCCGCACAGTTGCGCGACTTGTCCATCGCAATGCCCAACGGGCGCAACATCAAACTTACCGAGGTGGCCCGCATTGAAGACACCGTGGGTGAGCGCCGTAGCCAGGCCTTGCTCAACGGCAAACCCGTGGTAGGTTTTGAAGTAACTCGCAGCAAAGGCGCCGGTGAGGTGGAAGTGGGCGAGGGCGTTGCCCAGGCGCTTGCTCAGCTTCAAGCCGGTCGGCCAGAATTGGAGATTGTGGAGGCCTTCAACTTTGTTGAACCGGTCAAAGGAGACTTCGACAACTCCATCAAAATGTTACTGGAGGGCGCTCTGCTTGCAGTGGTCGTGGTGTGGTTTTTCTTGAGGGACTGGCGTGCCACGTTTGTCTCGGCGGTTGCGCTGCCCCTCTCGGTCATCCCCACTTTTCTGGGCATGTATTTGCTGGGTTTCAGCCTCAACGTGGTCACCTTGCTGGCCATGTCGCTGGTGATTGGCATTTTGGTGGACGATGCCATTGTTGAAGTTGAAAACATTGTTCGCCACCTGCGCATGGGCAAAAGCCCTTTGGAGGCAGCGCGCGAGGCCGCCGACGAAATTGGGCTTGCCGTGATCGCCACCACCTTCACCTTGATCGCCGTGTTTTTGCCCACTGCGTTCATGAGTGGGATTGCTGGCAAGTTTTTCAAGCAGTTTGGCTGGACAGCTGCGCTTGCCGTGTTTGCATCGCTGGTGGTGGCTCGCATGCTCACTCCCATGATGTCGGCCTACATGCTCAAAGCGGCAGGTCATGATGCAGAAAAAAACGAACCTTCTCGTGGCATGCAGCGTTATGTGGGGTGGGTGCGCTGGAGTCTTCATCACCGCTTTGTCACCTGCGTTGCTGCAGGGCTGTTTTTCGTTGGCTCCATTGCTCTCATTCCATTGTTGCCCACAGGCTTTATTCCTCCAGATGACCTCTCTCAAACCCAGGTGTATCTAGAACTTCAGCCGGGGAGCACCTTCGAGCAAACCGCGCAGTTGGCCGAGCGGGCACGCGGCTTGTTGGCTGATGTGCCCCACATCAAGAGCGTGTACACCACCATCGGAGGTGGTGCGGCGGGTTCTGACCCGTTTGCCATGCAAGGAGGGGGCGAGGTGCGCAAAGCCACACTCACCGTGCTCCTCGATGACCGCACCGTGCGCAGCGTGCGCAAACAGGTGATTGAACAAAACATGCGCGATGCCTTGTCCAATTTGCCTGGAGCGCGTTTCAAGGTGGGCCTGGGCGGCTCCGGAGAGAAGTACATCCTTGTGCTTTCTGGCGACGATGGGGCCGCTTTGAGCAGCGCTGCCTCGGCTGTGGAAAAAGACCTGCGCACCATCCAGGGGGTGGGCAGCATTGCGTCCAGTGCTGCATTGGTTCGGCCAGAGATCTGGATACAGCCCGACTTTGCAAAAGCGGCTGAACTGGGCGTGAGCACCACAGCCATGGGAGAAACCCTGCGCGTGGCCACCGTGGGGGATTACGACGCAGCCCTGCCCAAACTCAATCTGCCACAACGCCAAGTGCCCATTGTGGTAAGGCTGGAAGAGGGTGCCCGTCAAGACCTGGCAGTGCTGGAAAGGCTGGCTGTGCCCAGCACCAAGCCTGGCGTAAGCAGCGTGCAGCTTCACCAGGTGGCCGACCTCACGGTGAATGCTGGCCCCTCGGTGATAGACCGCTACGATCGCGCACGCAATGTGAATTTTGAGGTGGAGCTTTCCGGTCGTCCACTTGGAGAAGTGGCACAAGAAGTGCAACAACTTCCAAGCATTCAGAATCTACCTCCCGGCGTGGCTCAGCGCAACATTGGTGATGCGGAGGTGATGGCAGAGCTGTTTGCCAGTTTTGGCCTGGCCATGCTCACTGGCGTGTTGTGTATTTACGTGGTGTTGGTCTTGTTGTTCAAAGACTTTTTACAACCAATTACCATTCTGGCGGCTTTGCCGCTGAGTTTGGGTGGTGCCTTTGTTGGCTTGTTGGTTGCGGGCAAAAGTTTTTCCATGCCCTCACTCATCGGGCTCATCATGCTCATGGGCATTGCCACCAAAAATTCCATTTTGCTTGTGGAGTACGCCATTGTTGCTCGCAACGAACGTGGCATGAATCGCTTGGAGGCGGTGCTGGACGCATGCCAAAAGCGTGCTCGCCCCATCATCATGACCACCATTGCCATGGCGGCTGGCATGCTGCCCATTGCGATTGGCACAGGCTCTGCCGACACCAGCTTCCGCAGCCCCATGGCCATCGCCGTGATTGGCGGGCTCATGACGTCCACATTCCTCAGCCTGCTCGTCATCCCGGTGGTGTACACGCTGGTGGATGACTTCGAGCAACAGGTAAAGCGGGTTTACAGGTGGTTCAAGCGTTAGAGAAATAGCCTAGTGTAAAAACCCGCTGTGGAACAACGATGCAGGCCACGCCCTGTGGGCGCAAATCACACCGCTGACCCAGTGGGTCAGCCGCGCAACGCCCTGATGCGTTATGCTGACAAATTGAATGTTTGTCAGCATCGCCATGGTTTTTCTCACAGCTCGCCTCCGTGTTTTAATGCTCACCGCGCTTGCGCTTCTTGCAAGCGCCTGCGCAGGCACGTCCATTGGGCCGCGCTCCATCGAGCCTGCCCGCATGGATTACAACGACGCGATTTCTCGCTCCTGGGATCAGCAATTGCTGCTAAACCTGGTGCGGGTGCGCTACGCAGAAAGCCCCCTGTTTGTAGACATCACAGCCATCAACGCCAGCCAGAGCATGTCCACCAACGCAGGCATTGGAGCCACCATTGGAGACTCATTCACGCGAGAGTTTTTTCCGTCTGCCGGTTTGGAGTATCGGGATTCGCCGGTCATCAGTTACAACTATCTGCAAGGCGAGGCTTTTGCAAAACACGTGCTCACACCCCTCACACCCGCCATCATTGAGCCGCTTACTCGGTCTGGCTGGAGTGCAGAGCGTCTGTTGGCCTGCTGTGTAGAGACCATCAACGGCATCGACAACGATGTGCCTGACCGTGAGAGATTCGGGATTGCCGCCGACCTCATTGGCAAGCTCCAAACCGCGCGTGAACTGCGATTCAACAGCAGCACCGATGGTCGCATTTGGCTCACCATCAAATCCCGAGGCCCCGTGGGCATGGACTTGCGCAACCTACTCAAACTCGATCCCGAACTGGAGCGCTATGAAGTGATCGACAGCGTGCTGCATTCCCCCAGAACTGTGGCCATTCAGGGTCGTTCTGTGCTCTCGGTGATGCATGCCCTGGCCTTTGCAGTGCAGGTGCCACCACAAGATGAAGCCAAGGTCACTCAGTTGTACAACAGCGTGGGTGCGCCGGTGGATACGCGTTTGCTCACCAGTCAGCTTTTGCGCGTACACAGCAGCAGCAAAGAGCCTAAAAATGCCCGGGTCAAGGTGTTTTCAAGGGATCACTGGTTCTGGATAGAAGACACCGACTTGAATTCAAAACTCACTTTGTCTTTGTTGCGCATGCTGTTGGTCATCAAGTCGGTGGACCGGCCTGTGGGCGTGCCGGTTATCACCATTCCTGCGCAGTAAATCCTTCAGCGTGCTGGTTTTGAAATGGTTTTCACCACCTTGGTGATCACTTTGCGCGGCGTAAAGCGCACACTCTGGGCCATCACCCAATTCATCCAGCCAGTGATGGTTACACGTTTTCTGGCTTTGTAAGCCGCATAGGCCTCCACAGCCACCTCTTCGGCGGTCGGCAATTTGCGCCCTTGCACCAGGGCTGACTTGTTCATGTTGGCCTGCGCCTGAAACCCAGAGGCCGTGGGGCCGGGGCACAGGGCCGTCACATTCACACCCGTGCCAGTCAATTCCTCATCCAGCGCCTCTGAGAAGCTGAGCACAAATGCCTTGGTGGCGTAATACACGGCCATGTAGGGGCCAGGTTGAAACGCTGCGGTGGAGGCCACGTTCATGATCTGCCCG
>DASUEF010000219.1:0-29081 GCA_036275215.1 Limnobacter sp.
GGGCACCGCTGGCAAAACCCTCGACCGCGACAGCAAAGCCCTGCCGCTGGAGGCTTTTTCCAAAACCATTCAGGTCAACCTGATTGGCAGCTTCAATATTGCACGCCTGGCCGCTGAAGAAATGGCCAAAAACCAGGCCGACGCGGATGGTCAACGCGGGGTGATTATTCACACCGCCAGCGTGGCCGCTTTTGATGGCCAAACCGGGCAAGCTGCATATTCCGCCAGCAAGGGTGGTGTGGTGGGCATGACCCTGCCCATGGCACGCGATTTGTCTCGTTACGGCATCCGAGTCAACACCATTGCTCCAGGGATTTTTGACACACCCATGATGCAGGGCGTGTCTGAAGAATACCGCGCACCGCTCATTGCGATGGTTCAAAACCCAAAACGCTTTGGTGCGCCAGCCGAGTACGGAAGCCTGTGCGTGAGCATTGTTGAAAACAACTACCTGAATGCAGAGACCATCCGCTTGGATGGTGGCATCCGCATGCAGGCCAAGTGACAAGGAGCATGGCCATGGGTGGAATGGATCAATTCAAATCGCAAGAGTCTGAGGACATCACGCTGTTTCGGGACATGCTCATACGCTGCCTTGAAAAAGAGGTGTTGCCCCATTACGACCGTTGGGAACGTGAAGGGCACATGCCCCGTGAAGTATGGAACACGCTGGGTGCGGCTGGCATGCTGGGGCCTGACATGCCTGAGGAATATGGCGCGGCAGGTGCACCGTTTGAAGTGAATCTGATGATTCTGGAAGAAACCTGCCGCCTGGGTTTGCATGGGTTGAGCACGGGCTTTAACGTGCACGCCAACATTGTGATGCCGTATGTGAACAACATTGGCACCCCGGCACAAAAAGCCCAATGGTTACCCAAACTGGCCAGCGGGGAGGCCATTGGTGCCATCGGCATGACCGAGCCCGGTGCAGGCAGTGACCTGGCGGGCATGCGCACCAACGCGGTTCGGGATGGCGATGATTACATCATCAATGGATCCAAAATATTCATCACCAACGGCCTGCATGCCGGCCTGGTGGTGCTGGCCGCCAAAACCGACCCCAGCAAAGGTGCCAAGGGCGTGAGCCTGTTTTTGGTCGACACCAGTTTGCCTGGTTTCAAAAAAGGCAAGGGCATCGAGAAAATTGGGCAGCACTCCAGCGACACAGCCGAGTTGTTTTTCGACAATCTGCGCGTGCCGGCCAGTGCCATGTTGGGCGAGGAGAACAAAGGCTTTGCCTACCTGATGCAAGAATTGCCACGTGAACGCATTGGCGTGGCCACCCAGGCCATTGGCGCATGCGAGGGGGCCATGGCGCTTACGCGCGATTACGTGACACAGCGCAAAGCATTTGGGCAAAGTTTGTCCCAGTTCCAGAACACTCGCTTTAAGATGGCCGAACTTCGCGCCCAAATTGAGCTCACCAAGGCTTATCTCAAGCAGTGCATTGTTCGCTGCAAGGCTGGTGCGATGACCACCGAAGAAGCCTCCATCCTGAAGCTCACCGCCACAGAGCTGCAAGTGAAGGTGACCCACGAGTGTTTGCAATTGTTTGGCGGCTACGGGTACACGCAGGAATATCCCATTTCCCGTTTCTTCTTGGACGCACGTGTTCAAACCATTTACGCAGGCACCTCCGAGATCATGAAAGAAATGATTGCTCGTGGCGAGTTGGGGCGCTGATCACAAAACCGCAACACGGCACTGGCATAAAGGAAAGTTAGAACCGGCTGCACCTTTTCTTGCAGCCGGGCTTTTAACCTTATCTTCTAGATGCCGAATGAAAAAAATCCTGAATACCCTGCATGAGCAGCGCTGGGATGACCACCGCTACTACCACCACAGCCGCATCAATCAAAGTTTGCATCTGTTGAGTGCCTTGTCTTTCCTGTTTGGTTATGTGCTACTTTTTATCGACCCGGTGGCTGCGGCGCTGGTGGCTTGGCTGGTGGCCATGACCAGCCGGCAAATTGGCCACTTCTTTTTTGAACCCAAAACCTACGACCATGTAAACGAAGCCACGCACGAGCACAAAGAGGACATCAAGGTGGGTTACAACCTGCGTCGCAAAGTGGTTTTGTTGTCTATTTGGGGCGCTTTGCCCGTGCTCATTTGGTTTACGCCGGGCACCTTTGGTCTGCCACCCACCGGGGCCGACATGCAGAGTTTTGTGCGCAGTGTGGGCGAGAGCTGGCTGTGGCTTGGGTTTGCAGGACTGGTGTTTCGCACCGTGCACCTGTTTTTCATTCGCGACATTGAAACCGGGTTGGTGTGGGCATTGAAAATCATCACTGACCCGTTTCATGACGTGAAGATTTACTACAAATCGCCTTTTTACCTGCTGAAAGGCCAGTTGATCGATCCCATGGACGATGTGAAGGCGCGCAAGGTTTCTTTGAGCACAAGCCGCTGAATCAGCGCATTGCTGTTGCAGGCGGGTGGGGCAGTCCACCATCCGCCTGCCTGCATGGTCTGCGCTGCTTGCACAAAACGGTCACAAAACTCTGCAAACTGTGCATCTGTGAAGTTGTGGCTAAAAATCATGCGGCCCGAGCCCACCCAGCTAAGCATCACCCCGGCCTCCAGCAAATAAAACTGAAACATCCAGTTAAACCGCGATGGCTCGGTGTACACAATGGTCCACACCGAGGCCATGTTGCGGACCTGCACGGGCAGCCCAACTGCAGCAAGCATGCTGTTAAGCCTTGCTGCACGTCCATCCCAATGCACGTCCAGTTGGTTGTACATGTTCTCGGCTTCAGGCTGGTCTAGGTATTTCAAAAACAGGTTCATGGTTTGCATCACATAGGGATGCGAATTGAAGGTGCCGCGCGCAAAGCAGATGTCTGCGGGTTTGTCCAAACGGTATCGCCGCATCAATTCGGCTTTGCCGCACAACACGCCCACTGGCAGACCACCACCGAGTGTTTTGCCGTAAGTCACCAAGTCGGCGCGCACGCCAAAGTAATCTTGAGCGCCGCCCTTGGCCAGCCTAAATCCCAAAAACACCTCATCCAGAATCAGCACAATCCCGCGGTCTGTGCAAACCCTGCGCAATTGCTGAAGCCATTTCGCATAGGCCGCTTTGTTGTAGCCTGCACTGCGTTTGCTGCTCACCAGGGCAGAATCCCCGGGCGCATTGGTATTTGGGTGCAGGGCTTGTAACGGGTTGACCAGCACACAGGCAATGTCTTTGCGGGTGGCCAGCACACGCAGCGTGCGCTCGCTCATTTCCTGCAGGGTGAGTGTGCGGTCGGCGCTCACCGGGTTACCAATGCCCGGTTGCACATCGCCCCACCAGCCATGGTAGGCACCGGCAAAACGCACAATGCGCTCGCGGCCTGTGTGGTACTGGGCCAGTCGCACCGCTTGCATCACGGCCTCTGTGCCGCTCATGTGGTAAGAAATTTCATCTTGCCCGGCCAGTGCCAAAATCCGCCGTGAATTGTCCAGCACCACAGGGTGATAAGGCCCCAGCACAGGCCCCAACTCGGCCATGCGTTGTGCAGCTTGTGCAACAAATGACTTGTATACATCATGCCCCAACACGTTGGTTCCATAAGCGCCTGTCACATCCAGATAGCGGTTACCATCCACATCCTGCAAGGTGACACCCTCGCTTTTTTCCATGAAGAGCGCAGGCAACAGGTGCGTATTCACCATGTTGCGATATTGAAAAGGCACGCGGTACTTGTGTGTGAACTGCGCATCCGAAATGCATGCAATCGCTTGCTCCAGCATTGTTCGTCCCTGTGGGCAACGCGATTGGAGCACTCCGGCCAGCCGATGAAATGCCTCTTTGCGCTGCTGTTGCAATGCTGGCGTAGCACCATCGCAGGCAAAAAATGCATCACCCTCCAGGCTGTAAAAGGGGATCAATTTTGACACCCGTTTGGCCATGCGGACGTGGCCAGACAGGCCTGGGTGCTTGGCCCGGCTCAATTGCAGGCGTCGGTGGAGCTTCAGGGCAATGTAGGCGCTGGCGCTTGCACCAGCAATCAAGGTGAGACTGTCAAGATTCATACACACGCTTGTCAAATTCAACAGCTACCTTGTACGCCTTGTCAGTGACAGGCTCATTAAATTGTTCAAACCAATACCCCCAGTTTCTCGCGCTCGTTTGCAGGACGATTTCAACTTCCTGCTCACGAACCGCATTCCCCGTATTTTTTCTTCATGGCTGATGGGGAAGTTGAGCAAAATCAGCCACCCCTGGTTTGCTCAGCCAGCCTTGTGGTTGTGGCGGCGGTTTGCCGATCTGCAATTGCATGAGGCTGAAGTGCAGTCGTTCCGGTCTATCCATGCCTGCTTTACCCGCACGCTCAAGCCAGGTACCCGTCCAGTTAACAGCCTCGCTGAAGTGGTGAGCCCCTGTGATGGCATTCTGGGGGCCACAGGTTTGATTGAACACGGTGTGTTGATGCAGGTGAAAGGCTTCCCTTACACACTCGAGGATCTGCTGGTTGATCCAGACATGGCTTATCGTTTTCAGGGGCACCGCTACGTCACCATTCGCATCACGGCCAGCATGTATCACCGAATGCATGCACCCATGGATGGAGTGGTGGAACAAGTGGATTACATTCATGGCGACACCTGGAATGTGAACCCAGTGGCACTGAAGCGCGTGCAAAAGTTGTTCTGCAAAAACGAGCGGGCTGTGCTCAGTTGTAAAACCCCCAGCGGCGAACCTTTTGCTGTTGTCCCCGTGGCCGCCATATTGGTAGCGGGCATCCGCCTGCATTGCACCGGCCAAGTGTTTAACCCGCAATACCGGGGTCCACAACGGGTGCGCACCTACACCCCCATGCACAAGGGCGAGGAAATCGGCTGGTTTGAGCACGGTTCTACGGTGGTGTTGCTGGTGCCCAATCGACTGAGTCTGGCGACAGGCTTGCAGGAGGGCAGCCGCTTGCGCATGGGGCAGGCCTTGTTGATGTGAGCGAGGAGCGGCCGTGGAAAATGGGCTATGCTTGCGCGCATGGACATTTTGATTAGCGAAGAAAAAGGCGTGCGCCAGTTGCACTTTGGCACCGAATGGGTGCAAGGCGCCATGCGCATTTCAAAACCTCATGCACTGGAGCTTGAATATACCCGTGAGATGCTGCTTCCACTGGCCCTGAATGCCAACAGGCATTGGCCCCGCAACGCTTTGTGCATTGGCCTGGGCGTGGGGGCGTTGCCCAAGTTTTTACTCAAGCACTACCCGGCCTGCCAAGTCACGGTGGTTGAAATATCGCCCGCTGTGCTGGTGGTGGCTCAGCAACACTTCAAATTGCCTGCGCAAGGCCCCAACTTGAATGTGCACATTGGGTGCGGTGCCGAATACATGGCCACCACTCAACGCCAGTTTGATTTGGTGTTGGTGGATGGGTTTGATGAGAAAGCCAGGGTGGGGCCGCTCAACTCAGTGCCGTTCTACCTCAATGCAAAATCTCGCATGGCACCGGGTGGGTGCCTGTCGGTCAACATCCTGAGCCGTCAAAAAGACACAGAGCCCGGCAAACAACGCTTGCAACAAGCGTTTGACGGCCAGGCCCTCATTTTGCCGCCTTGCGGCAGTGGCAACGTGATTGCCTTGGCACACAGCGGTGAGGGTTTTGAAGATAACCTACGCTCCCTCAAAGCCAACGCAGAACAACTGCATGCCAACACCGGGCTGAATCTGATGAACAGCGTTGTCAAATTTCACCAAACGCTCGTTTTACAGTCTGCGGCTTGACTACAATACATTGACAACATCTACCAATTAGACCGAGCCATGCAATCCGATACAAAACCCATCTGGTTCACCACGCCCAACCTGGCGTTGACCAATGCCATGTGCAAGAACACAGCCTGTGAGGCCATGGGCATCCAAATCACTGAAATTGGCCCCGATTACGTGAGGGGCACCATGCCAGCAGATACGCGCACCTTCCAACCTTTTGGATTGGTGCATGGTGGTGCCAATGTGCTGCTTGCCGAGACTTTGGGCAGCATTGCTGCCAACCTGATGGTAGACAACAGCAAGTTTTATTGCGTTGGCCAAGAGGTCAATGCAAATCATCTCCGCGGCGTGCGAAGTGGCACCGTCACCGGCACAGCCACCTTGTGGCATGCAGGCAAAACCTCGCAGGTGTGGAATATCGAACTGCGGGATGATGCAGGCAAACTGACCTGTATTTCGCGCTTGACCATGGCTGTTGTGCCCATCCCAGGAGCCCAGTGAAATGTCCAAGGTGATGGCCAGGCAGGATAAAAACGTATTGGGTGGGCCTCTGCTTGCCTGCTCCTATGCGCCGCTCACAGGTTTTTTTCGAGACGGTTGTTGCAGCACGGGTCCCAATGATCTTGGCCGCCATGTGGTGTGTGCCAAAGTGACGCAAGAATTTCTAGAATTCTCCCTGCGCATGGGCAATGATTTGATTAGCCCCAGGCCCGAGTATCGTTTTGCGGGTTTGAAGCCCGGCGACCGATGGTGCCTGTGTGCGATGCGTTGGAAAGAGGCGCATGAGGCAGGTGTGGCGCCGCCTGTTTATCTAGAGGGCACGCATGAGTCTGCGCTGCAGGTGCTACAACTTGAAACCTTGCTGGACTACGCAATTCTCTAGAGCCATGTTAAAAAAATTAGCCAGTCAATGGATGTCTGCCGCGCGAGTTAGCCCCACAGCCCTTTACACGGGGCAAGTATGGCAGGTCAATCAGCGCTCTGTGCCCGAGCTGGCTTCAGCGCCAGCGAGGCTCCTGCACACTGCGTTGGCGCCTGCCATGTTGGCATCGCGCAGCTTGGGGGGTCCAACCCTCACAGATTTCCTATTGGCTCGCCATGACATCATCGACTTGGAGCTTGCCCGTCGCATTGAATCCGGTAAGGTGACCCAAATCATCGAAGTCGCCGCAGGACTCTCGCCCCGCGGCGCTCGGTTTGTTGAAAAATACGGTGACCGCATCACCTACATTGAGGCGGACTTGCCAAAAATGGTGGCTAAAAAAAGAAAACTGCTGGCCCGCCGCCTTGCTGTCTGCCCCAATCACCAAGTGCGTGTGGTGGATGCGTTCGCCACCGAGGGCGCATATTGCCTTGAGGAAATTGCGCGAGGGCTAAACCCCAAGCAGGGCGTGGCCATCGTCACGGAAGGATTGCTGAATTACTTCAGCAAACCGCTGGTGATGCAACTTTGGGAACGGATTGAGTCTACCCTGGATGATTTTCCTTACGGCGTTTATCTGGCTGACTTGCATTTGCAATCCAACAATGCCGACCCGCTGAGCCGTGCGTTTGCCGCAGCCTTGGGGGCGTTTGTGCGTGGCAAAGTGCATTTGCATTTTGAAACACCGGGTGAAGTGCAATTGGCCATGGAATCCGTTGGTATGGCCTGTGATGTGTACCGTCCTGGCGACTTTGCCGACCGTTTGGGGTCGTGCTCAGCCAAGGGGGCCAATCTCACGCGAGTCATTCGAGCCAGGCCAACCAGCCAAACCACGCGCAATTAGTGCTGAGCGATCATACCAAAGCAAACCGAGGAGACAAGGATGCGTGCAGGATTCAAAGGGCTCATGATCATGTTGGCCGTGGGGGTCTGTGCCACCCACGCCCAAGCAAGCAAACTCACCGTGGTCGGGGCGGAGGCGGGAGCCAATGCCACGGGCACCATACCAGCCTACACGGGCGGGCTGACCACACCGCCACCTGGATTTAATCCAGCGCAAGGGCACGCAGATCCCTTTGCAGGTGAAAAGCCCCTCTACACCGTGACGCAGTCCAACCTTGCCCAACACGAGCAGCATTTAAGCGCGGGGCAAATCGCCTTGCTCAAGCGCTACCCCAACTACAGCATTCCTGTTTACAAAACGCACCGCACAGCCGCTTTTGGTAGCGACATGCTCGCCGCCATCCAGGCGGAAAAAAGCAAGGCCCGAGTGGCTCAAAATGGTCTGGCGGTGGAGGGCGTGGAGGCCAGCAGCGTGCCGTTCCCGGAGCCCAAAAACGGGTTAGAAGTGGTGTGGAATACCTTATTGCGTCGCCCTGCTCAAACCGTGGAGTCCCACACAGCAAGTTTTGTGGCTGGGCCAGGTGTCAAGCCGCTGGCGTTTTCAAGCAGCCAAACAATTGCATGGGCACCTGCAATTGGCAAAGCAGGCAGCACCTTGCTCTTTGCTCTGATTGGTGAGTCCACTCGTCCAGCAGCTCAGGCTGGCGAAGCTTTGCTGGTGCTCGATACGCTGAATTTCAAAGAGGATGCGCGCAATGCATGGGTGGTGAATTCGGGTCAAAGGCGCGTAATCCGTGCCCCTGAACTGGTGCACTCTGCGCCAGCGGGCAACAGCGACAGCCTGCGCACGGTGGATGACATATACGGCTTTAATGGTTCGCCCGAGCGCTATGACTGGAAGCTCTTGGGCAAACGGGAAATGCTCATCCCTTATAACAATTACCGTTTGAGCAGCAAGTCACTCAAGTACGACCAACTTGTGCAAGATGCCTTCCTCAAACCCGATCTAACCCGCTTCGAGTTGCATCGGGTATGGGTGGTGGAAGGCACGTTAAAACCAGGCATGGAGCACATCTATTCCAAGCGAGTCATGTACATTGATGAAGACAGTTGGTACGTTGCGCTCATGGACCAGTACGACATGAAGGGCGAGTTGTGGCGAATCAAAATGCTTTACTTGATGCAGGCCTACGATGCACCGGGAATGTATGTGGCGGGCGAAGTGCAGCACGATATGAATGCGCGCAAATCGGTTTTTAGTGCCTTTCAGAATGAAGAAGGGGCAACCCGTTTCAACGTGCCAGTCAAAAGCGCGGACTTCACGCCTGCCGCATTGCGCAAGCGCATGAAGTAGGGAGGTTTAGAGGGGTTTTTCGCCAAGGGAGGGCCTGTGTGCCACTACAATGGGGCGTTTTGATTCAACCCGCATACACGCAACCCATGGCCGACTCAAAAAAGAACAAGCCAGAACAAACCGACAAAAACAACACGCTTGAACGCATCAAAACAGGTGCTTTTGAGCGCAACGTTGCTCTTACGCGCATGGGTGTGGGCGCTGGTGCCAAAATTGCTGGCCACACCGTGCGCAATCTGTTTCGGAGTGGGCAATCCAAAGAAAATGCCAATCGCGAGTTCTACCGCTCACAAGCCAAAGAGCTGGCAGATGAACTGGGTCGTTTGAAGGGCAGCGTGATGAAGGCCGGGCAAATGCTCTCCCTGTATGGTCAGTACTTTCTGCCAGAAGAGGCTGTGGAAGTGCTGGCAAGCCTGCAAGACAACACACCTGCGGTGGCCTGGTCGTTTGTAGAGCCACAACTGCGAGAAGCCTTGGGTCCAGACACCTTGGCCAAATTGGACATCAACACCACACCCATCGCTGCTGCTTCATTGGGGCAGGCTCACCTGGCCACGGTCAAAACCACCGGCGAGCAAGTGGTGGTGAAGATCCAATACCCTGGGGTGGCCAGCGCCATTGACACAGACATCAAAACCTTGTCTAGGCTGATTGCTGCCACACGGCTGGCGCCCAAAGCACTCGATCTTTCCGGGGTGTTTAACGAACTGCGCGAAATGCTGGTCCGTGAATGCGACTATGTGCAGGAACGCGATTTCACGGAAACATTCGCCAAGCGCTTGGCCGATGATCAGCGTTTTATTGTTCCGGCGGTGTACCCCGAGTTTTGTGCACAGCGCGTGCTCACTACACGTTACGAGCCTGGTTACTCAGTGGCTTCCAAAGAAGTGCAGGCACTGCCCCAAGCTCGCCGCAATGCATTGGCCCGCGCGTTTGCAGAGCTGTTTGTTACCGAGTTCTTTGAATGGAGGCTGGTACAGACAGATCCCCACTTCGGCAACTACCGCATTCGCATCGACCCCCATGGCGATAACGATCAAATTGTTGCGTTGGATTTTGGTGCCACCCGCAGTTTTGAACCTTCCTTTGTTCACAATTATGGGCGAATCGTTCGGGGATCTCTGTTGGAACAGCGCTCTGAAATTGCGCAAGGTGTGCTCGACATTGGTCTCATGAACGCCGACACACCGCGCACCGTGCTTGAGGGGTTTGGTGACCTCACTGAATTGATTGTCGAGCCTTTCCGCAAACCCTTTGATCCCAAAGTGCCGCAGTACCTCTACACCCCAGGCGGTGCCTATCGATTTGGCGACACCGATTTGCCTGCACGGGTTGGGCAAACCGCTGCGCTTAAGATCATGTCCAAGCACTTCAAAATCCCCCCCCAAGAAATCATTTTCTTGCACCGCCGAATTGGCGGTGTGCTGGTCACCCTGCGCACTTTGCGCGCTGAGTTACGGCTGCATGATCTGCTCAAGCCGCATCTGGATCTCGAGTAATTTATTTTTCAATTCTGGGAACCTGGGTCTTTCTTCCTGCATCTAAGTCAGTGTTAATTGATTTCGAATATCCGATAAAAAATGATTATCGGGTGGATAGTCGAATTCAAGTTGCTGCAAATCATAGCTTATGTTCCAATATTGAAAATTGTCCTAGACAAAAAGGCGACGCAATGAGTACAGCTCAAGATTCGATTGGCGTTGTTGTGCTGGAGCCCAACGCCCAGTTGCTCCACAAACTATGCAGCGCTGCACAAAAAGTGTGGGGCAAATACGAAGTGTTGCCGCGCCAAACTGGCAAAGAACTCAAATTGGCAGCCGACAATCTTCAGGTGGGTTTGTTGGTGGTTCGTGCCAGTATTCAGCGATCAAGCGCTGTGATCCAGCACGTGCTAGCAGATCTGTATGCAGAGGGCACACAAGTTCTTGTTATTCAGGACACCCCGTTCAAATTGTCGGAGTCTGGCTCAACAAGCTTGGCAGGCCTGCACTTTCTTTCTGACCGCGCCAGCGATCAACAATTTGCAGATGTGCTGGCTTTGGCGTTGGTGCGCCATTGCATGCCAGGGTTGAACAAGCTCGTTTGACCTAGACAGTCATTACAATACATTTAATACATTAAACAAGCATTTGATGATGTATACATAAAAAGGCACCAAACGTGCCTTTTTTTGCGCCCGTTCAATCTGGATTTTTAGGGTACCAATGTTTTTGTTTGCCCAGTGTGGAGAAGCTCAAACTCGCTTGCTGGTAGACCTTGACTCTGCAGCGCATCCGCCAGATCGCCGATTGGTTGGTCCAACGCCTCATCGGTGAGTTCAAAGGTGCCCCAATGAACACCAATCGAATAGCGTGAGCCCACCTCACGGTGAATTTGTACGGCCTCGGTCGGGTTGATGTGTTGCGCTTTCATGAACCACCTTGGTTCATAGGCGCCCACAGCAATTGCGCTCGCGTCAAATGGTCCGTAGCGACGGGCTATCTCTTGAAAATCCTTGCTGTACCCGGTGTCTCCCGTGTAATAAAACTTAAGCTCCGGGTGCTCCAACACCCAGCCACCCCACAAGGTGCGGTTTCTGTCCGTGAAGCTGCGGGCCGACCAGTGGTAGGCTGGTACGAAAGTGATTTTGCTGCCTTTGTGTTCAACGGTGTCCCACCAATCCAAGGCCTTGACCTTTGCAACTCCCCACGACTTGAGAATTTTTTCCACCCCAAGGGGTACCAGAAACAGAGTGTCTGGTTGCGCCTTGGCCAAGGCAACGATGGTGTCGTGATCGAGGTGATCATAGTGGCTGTGGCTAATCACCACCACATCGATTGTTGGTAAATCATCAACTTGTGCGGGGCTGCGTACCTTGCGCTCTGGTCCCATCCACTGCACAGGGAAAGCCCTTGGAGAGAAATGGGGGTCTGTTAGCAGATTGAATCCATGGCTGTGTACCAGAACACCTGCATGTCCAAGCCAGGTGATGCTCTCGGGGCCATGCTGCGCCAGTGTTTTGGCTTTGAAATCCACCACCGGAAACTCTGCATAGCTTGGAATGAATTTCCCGGGTGGTGGCGGCAATTCTTTGCCAAATCTTTCGCGGTACCAGCGCAACAAGTCGCTTAGTGGTTTGGAGACTCGCGTACCGTCGGTATTCACAAAGCCGTCGGCGCGGTGATGCGGTTTGTCGGGATTAAAGTAAGGATTGGTGGAAGCGCAACCCAACATCAGCGTAAGCAGCAATGATGCCGCGCCAAAAACTTTCCAATCCATGGTTTGCCAACACCTTTACAAATCCTTTAGCTGCGTGGCGAGGTACACCACGGCCGGGAGGCCAAAGTACATCAAACACAACACGCGAAAATGGTCCATGGATTCTACCGCATTGTGGTTGAAAGCTTCGCCGCTGGCCATGGCAAGTGTGTTTGTAGGCCCACTGAATGCAAGGTTGATGCTCGGTTGTGCATCAAAAAGCGGTGTGATGAAAGCTGGTTCAATCACAAATGCGCAGGCCAATGCCCATATTGCAAAAAAGATGGTGAATCGCTTGATGCTCATGCTGGATCCTCTTTGTTTTGTCTTGATATTACCCTGTTGAAACAACTGTACAATAAACACTGTAACTGTGTACAGTATTTTTTAGTTTCTTGTTGTGAGCGTGTTGAGCTAGCAACCGGAGGTAAGCTGCGCACTGCTAGAATTGGGTAAAAAGTACAAACAAATAAAAAGAGAGGTTTTATGCATTCTCGTAGAATTTCTATCAAAGCAACGGACGGTGGTGACTTTGACGGTTATTTGTCTTTGCCGCCCAAGGGCAGGGGCCCAGGCATTCTGCTGATCCAAGAAATTTTTGGCGTTAATCAGCATATTCGAGATGTGGCAGACCAGTACGCCATGGACGGTTACGTGGTACTTGCCCCCGACGTATTTTGGCGTCAAGAGCGCAATGTCGAGATCGAATACGATGATGCCGGATTCAAAAAGGGTTTTGGCCTGTTGCAGGGCATGGATTTTTCCAAAGCCGAGCAGGATTTGTGTGCCGCTGCGGCCTTACTCCGTGGCTTGCCCGAGGTCAATGGCAAGCTCGCCAGTCTGGGTTTCTGCATGGGAGGATATTTGTCCTATGTTGTTGCAAGCAATCCAGGTGCTGTAGATGCGGCTGTCTGCTATTACGGTGGTGGCATACAAAACGCACTTGACAGAGCGGCTAGCATCTCCGTGCCCATCCTGATGCACTTTGCAGAGAAAGACAGTTATATTCCTCTACAAGCCGTGGATCAAATCAAGGGCGCATTGGCCGGACACTCCTCGGCGGCTGTTCATATTTATTCAGAGGTCGATCACGGTTTCAATTGCTGGGGCAGACCGATGTATCAACAAAAGGCCGCTGCATTGGCGAGGGGGCGCAGTTTGCAATTTCTCTCAAATCAGATTAGCTAGGGGTCACCCTGACCGGGGAGGGTTGCCATCAGGCATTCATTGCCCTTTTATAATTTAGGCATTCCAACCACAGAGATTCTTCCTTGCCCAATTTTTCAAGCCAAGTCGGCGGTGCATCGTTTCAGGCAGCTCTCTGGGCTGCTCTGGCAGATGCGTGGCGTAGCAGGCCTCTATGGTGTGTTGTATTTGGTACAGCAACTCTTGGATCCATCATATTTTGGACCCAGCTTGGTAGCCTTGCCTGGTTTGGGCAAACACTGCTTTGGTTGGTGACCGTCGCACTGTCGTTCATATTGGCAAGTTTTGCAACCCGTGCATGGCTACATCATCAACTCGTTCAAGCGCAGGCCGCTGCAACCAACAGAGTGGTGCCATCCAAAGTTCCTTTTTCAACGCTTGCTCGCGACCTTGTTCAAAGATTGGAGTCATTGAAGCATGAAAACGAGCTGCTTATTGGCGCCTACGAAGCGGAGAAAAATCGACTTCTAAACGTCGAAAGTTGCCTGAACGGCTTTGTGGTCGAATTTGTTGTCACTGCCTCAGCTCAGATTCGAGTTCAGAATGTTGATAAATCCATTGAGCGTTTTTTCCCGGTAAGCCGAGAGGCTTTTGTTCAAAATTGGACTTGTGTGCTGGATCACATAGAGCCCAAGCATCACAGACTCTTCAAGACCGTGCTAGGGCGTCCCGAGGCATTCCCAAATCGTGAGTCGATTGTTTTCTCAACCAAGCCACGATTGGGTGTACCCGCTCAGTTCTACCAACTCACCTTACAACGGGAGTCTAAGCCATCTGGGGTCTGTATGTATGCCGTCTGCCTGGAGGTCACGGACTTGGTTCGTGCCAAGGAAGAGGCCGAAAGCGCCGACCGGGCAAAATCAGAGTTTTTGGCCACCATCAGTCACGAGTTGCGTACACCTTTGAATGCAATCATAGGCTTTTCCAAGTTACTTGAGGAACAGCTTGAAGAATCAAATCACAAAAGCGACTTGGTAAATATTTCTAATGCGGCCAATGGTTTGCATATCATTCTTAGTGATGTACTTGAATATTCCCGAATTCAGGCCAAAGGCTTGAAATTGGACAGCGAGCGATTCGACCTCTGTGGCTTAATCACTCAGGTTCATGGTTTAAACACCACGGTGGCCAAGGGCAAAAATCTTCAGTTCGATTTGTGCCTGGAACCGGATTTGGAGCCGCTTTTTGTTTACGGGGATAGCAACCGTTTGCGGCAAGTTCTTCAAAACCTTGTGTCCAATGCACTCAAATTCACCAGCAGTGGTTATGTGCGTCTCAGGCTGATTAAATCCAAACCGGTGCGTGGGCGGGTGGAGGTATTTATAGAGGTTGCAGACAGTGGGATCGGAATTAGCCCAGCCCATATCAACCGCATTTTTAATCGTTTCACGCAGGCTGATCGGAGCATCAATCGGCAGTACGGCGGCACGGGTTTGGGGTTGGCCATTAGCAAAGGCCTGGTTGAATTAATGGGCGGGCGTATTGATGTGGGTTCTGAACCTGGTGTTGGCTCGGTCTTCACCGTCAGCTTGAACATGGCCGAAGCCCCCAGCAGAGCCAATCCAGAAGCCTCGGCAGCAAAAGCAAAACTCGGTTCCAAAAAGCCGCTGGATATTTTGGTGGTAGATGATCACCCCATGAACATCAAGTTGCTGGAACGTTACCTTGTTAAACGTGGTCACCGGGTGGATCAGGCCACAGGCGGGATTGCCGCTGTCGATATGTGTACCTCAAAACGCTACGACTTGGTGCTGATGGATATCGACATGCCCGACATGGATGGTCACGAAGCCACACGTCGCATTCGTGCAAACCCAGCCGTGGCATCTAACGCCAGCAATATTTGCGCAGTGTCTGGTCTTTCAGACGATCAAAATATTGCGGCATCCATTCAGGCAGGCATGAACATGCATTTCACCAAGCCTGTTGCATTCGACAAACTGGATGCGCTCATCATCGATATATCTCAAGCATCGGCGACATTGACCTGATCTCAGGCCGATTACTGCACGCCCATTTGTTTTTCGAGGTAGGATCGGGCTTTGTCGAGCCAGACCGTTAGGGCTGCAACCATGTCACCTTGGCTGAAGGAGCAACTTTCTTCTGTAAACATGGCAGTGCTCTCTAAGCGTTCCAGAATGCTCTCCAGCGCTCCTTCAAACACGGCAGGCAATTCCGCAAGCAGGTTTTTTTCCTGACGGAAGGCTGCAATCAAAGCGCTGCTTGTCTCAAATTCATTGTTTTCCAAGGAATCTGATAAATTCTTAATCCGCAACAAGGGATCTGCTGGTATGTTACTCATGAGTATAATTCGCTAATTCATTCACATCGCAGTGTACCCCAATGGGCTTACACGAGCATTTACAACTAGGAGAAAACGATGGACAGCAAACTGGCACTGAAAAAGCAGGCGACCGTGGACGTTAAATACAGTGCACTGGCTGCGGATCTGGAGGCCATCGAGCCCCTCATTTCCATTTTCCCCAAGTTGGAGAGCCTCACCAAAATAGGCCCCAACACGTTTGAATGGAAACTCAAGCCGATTGGCGCCATGGGCGTCTCTCACGCTGTGCACTACGCTGCCACGTACGAGGTAGACAAAACCAAAGGGGTGATTTCATTCAAGGCCAAAGAAGGAATTGGGAATGCCACACTGTCTGGTGCTTTTGCCTTTACCGACAAAGGCGGCAAGGTGGATGTGGATATTTCTATCCAGGGTGAATTGCGCGAGATCAAGGTGCCCATGTTGTTGAAAGCGGCCACTCCTGGGTTTATCAAAACCATGTTTGAGGGCATTGTGGACCGATTCATTGAAAAAATTGGTGAAAAATATGGCCAATGAAAAACCTGCTAACTATGACGCGGGCCGCGCCATGCGCACCCAGGTGCTCGGTGCTGATTATGTTAATCGGGCGGTGGCCGATCCCAACGATTTTGCAGCGCCTTTGCAAGACATTGTAACCGCGCATGCCTGGGGCACTGTGTGGACGCGCAAGGGCTTGGAACCTAAGCTGCGTAGCATCGCCACGGTGTCTATGTTGATTGCTTTGAACCGGCCCAACGAGCTGAAACTCCACATGCGAGGGGCCTTGAACAATGGTGTGACACCAGATGAGTTACGCGAGTTGATCATCCACGGCAGTGTGTATTGCGGCTTCCCGGCGGCGATGGACAGCATGCGCCAGGCCAAGGCGCTGTTGGAAGAGTTGGCACAAGAGCAGGGCACCAAAGGTTGACAAAATCTTGTTCAATAAAAAAGGCCTGGCATTTGGCCAGGCCTTTTTGAAACTCAGATTGACTGCAATGTGATTACTTTTCTACAAAAGCGCGTTCAAACACATAGTCTCCAGGCTCACCAACGCCAGGTGATACAACGAATCCCCTTGCATCCAGAATTGCTCGGATATCGGCCAACATGCTTGGGCTTCCGCAAATCATTGCTCGATCGGTTTCGGGGTTCAGGGGGGGCAGGCCAACGTCTTTGCACAGTTCGTCGTTTTCTAGCAGGGTGGTGATTCGCCCCACGTTTTTGAATTCTTCGCGTGTGACCGTGGGGTAGTACACCAACTTTTCACGCACCATTTCGCCCAAAAACTCGTTGTTGGGCAATTCTTCGGTGATGTATTCGCTGTAAGCCAGTTCGTTCACGTAACGCACGCCATGAACCAAAATCACTTTTTCAAAGCGCTCATACACGTCGGGGTCTTTAATCAGGCTCATGAAGGGGGCCAGGCCAGTGCCTGTACCAAACATGAACAGGTTCTTGCCCGGCTTCAGGTCGTCAACCACCAAGGTGCCGGTGGGCTTTTTACTCACCAGCACAGGGTCCCCCACCTTCAAGTGTTGAAGGCGCGAGGTCAATTTGCCATCGGGCACTTTGATGCTAAAAAACTCCAGATGTTCTTCGTAATTGGCGCTAGCGATGCTGTATGCGCGCAGCAAGGGTTTGCCTTCCACTTCAAGGCCGATCATCACAAAGTGACCGTTGTGAAACCGCAAGCCAGGGCTGCGTGTGGTCTTGAAACTGAACAGGGTGTCGTTCCAGTGGTGGACTTCTGTGACTTGTTCTTGGATCAGGTTTGACATGTCTGCTGCAAAATCTCATGTGAATTTCAACCGGCCCCATGATAACGCACTGCACCAGAAAACGCTCTAAGTTGTTCTATCTTTTAGTTATTTGCTTATTTACTTCTTCCCACCAAAAATCATCGGTTTGGATTGGAGTAGGCACTCTAAAGCCAACAGGGCCATCCTCCGCGTTTGGGGGTTATAAAGACAGGCAAAGCGCAGTCCATCTTTCACATAACTTACAACAAGGGCACAAACCCAATGACAGAGACAAACACTGAGCAGCGTTTGAAGTCTTGCATCACCGTTAACTCCGGCGACGTGGAATTGGCGGTGACGGCCTACGGTGAGCCGCACAACCCCACCATCATCCTGGTTCACGGCTATCCCGACTCCAGCCGTGTGTGGGATCCGGTGGTGGACATTCTCAAGCACCATTTCCATGTGGTCACCTACGATGTACGTGGCTGTGGCAATTCCACTGAGCCAGACTGGATGTGGGATTATTCCCTCACGAAATTGTCGGAAGACCTTCAGGCTGTGATGCGGGCCGTTTGCCCCACACAGCCCGTTCATTTGCTGGCACATGATTGGGGGTCCATCCAGACCTGGGAGAGCGTGACCGATCACAGGCTGAAGGCGCGTATTGCCAGTTACACCAGCATCTCAGGCCCCTGTCTTGACCACATTGGCATGTGGTTTCGCACGAACATGGCCTCGGGCAGAATGAAGGCGCTGGCTGATGTGGCAGGGCAGGCTGTTCACTCTTGGTATGTGTACGCTTTCCAGTTGCCTTTTTTGGCGCCTGCTGTTTGGAAAATGGGGCTGGACAGAGCCTGGCCGAGTGTTTTAAGACGCATGGAGGGGCAGGCCGTTGAAGAAAATCCCACCCAGCGCAAAGATGGTGTGAATGGCATCAACTTATACCGTGCAAATATTATCCCCAGGGTGAGCAATCCACGTTTGCGACAAACCGACGTGCCCGTGCAGTTGTTGGTGCCCACCAAAGACAAATTTGTGACGCCAGCCATGGTGGAATCCTGCTACCCCTACACCCAGAACGTTTGGCGTCGCGATGTGGACGCCAATCACTGGGTGGTGAAAACCCATGCGGAGTGGGTAGCAAACTGCGTGTCTGAGTTTGTGGAGTTTGCCGAATCTGGGCGAGAGTCTCCGCACTTGGCTAAGGCCCGCGTGAACATCGACGCATGAACAAAAAAGGGATCAAATAATTCCCAGGTGGATCATCACCATCAACTGACCTTCGCCCACCAAGCCGCCTAGCACGGCACCGGTCATGATGAGTATCCATTCTTCTTGTTTGAAAACGGGGCGTAGGAGACCTTCAAACTCCAGGGGCGTCATGGCTTGCATCTTCTTGCCCACCACGTTTTCAATGTCCAGCGAGGTTTGTACATAACTCTCGGCATGCATAATCACGTCCGTGAGCCTCGCCATCAGCATTTCGGAGGTGTCCTGCTTCATGCGCTGGAAGGTCTCGGCACCCACAGCCATCACCACAAAGGGCTTCACGATGCTGGCTTTGCTATCCACCATTTCCCGCACGCGCTCATCCACCATTTTTTGCACGCGTTCAGACAGTGGGCCGGCGACCATTTCACCGATGATGGTTTGTGGGGTCAGAATGTCCGTTGCAATAATACGTGCGTAGTCGGCCGCCACTTTCTTCTGACGTTTTAGAAACAGACCCTGGATGGTGTATGAACCAAAGGGGATGGGCTTTTTGGGCTCAAAAAGAATATTCAATGCGATCCAGTCAGAGATGAAGCCCACCAAAAAGCCGAACACAGGCAAAATCCATGGTTCTTTGAGCAACACCCATAGCACCATTTGCACCAAGCCAATCATGAAGCCAAAGTACAAACCAGACACCCCAAAGAACTTGAACTCTTCCCGGCCCACCTCTTGAAAGATCCGGTTGAGCAGGTGTTTATCCTTCATCAGGATGCGAATCACCAGTGCTTTTAGATCCAGGATTTGGTCAATGTTGCCCTTGATATCATCCATGACGCCAGAGATGACACTGGGCACGTCTTTCTTAACTCGGTCGATTAGTTTTTTCTGTGCAAAGTTGGGCAAACTTTCCCAAAGCCGTGGTTGATGTTTGGACATCACCTCCCGAATAATGCTCTCGATGACCTCCATGGCTGGTCCTTCGAGTTCGCGTCCAAGGCGCTCCGAATCGAGCTTGGCCACCACCTCATTGACCGACACAAGTTTGGTCGTGATGGTATCCACTGCGATGCTGGCCATGCGTTCCGCGTTGCGCGGTACGATGCCTTGCCAACCCAAAAATGGCCGTATACCCATGAACTTCATGGGGTAGAACATCATTTTTACAGCCGCAATTTTGGTGACGTAACCTAGGATGGCAGCCACAATCGGAATAGAGAGGTACACCAGATAGTTTTGCTGCACATCTGCGTATATGGTTGCCCAATCCATGGAAGGCGTCCCCTAATAATTTTGTAATTTGTTGGTTAGTATAAGAAGTGTCACCCAATATGAGACTGTGACACTGCGCTAAACCGTTATATCTAGCTCGGAAGTATAACGATCTATCGGGACACCACGGTGATTCCAAATTAGATCAATTATTTTAATAATTACTTCAGGATCAACATTTTGGATTTTTCTTCTTTTCATCTGGGGCTGCCTTGGTGGGTGGTGTTCCCCCTGGGGGCGTTTGCCGGATTGTTTCTGGCGTGGTTTTTCCAAGCAGCTGCGCTGTGGCTGATGTTCAATCCCCAAGAGTTCAAAGGCATTCGTTTGCCGGTTTTTCGCAAACTTGGTCTGCATCAACTGGGGCTGGAGGGCATTGGTTGGCAAGGTTTGGTGCCGCATCAAAAAAGTATCATGGCTGAAATTGCTGTGCGTTTGATGACCCACAAACTGTTGCCCTTGGACGAAATGATCAAGCGAATCCCGGCGCAAGGTTTGTCAGACCGAATTACACCACCCATGCAGGAGACAGCAGATCTTGCATGTCGCGAGGTGATGCTGAAGCACAAGCCGACCTTGTGGGAGAGTTTGCCGAGCTTCATGCAAAATTCGATCATTTTCAGAATTCGTGCGATTGTGCCCGAGGTGTCTAAGCAGATCATCCTGGATCTACAAAAAAAGCCAGCCTACTACCTCAGTCTAAAAACCCTGGTGCTTGACGTCATCACAAGCAAGCCCTTTTTGGTGGTTGATCTCATCAAAAGTGCAGGCAAAGACCCCATGGCTTACCTGGTGAGGTTCGCCTTGGTGGCAGGCTTGGTGGTGGGGGTTGTGTTGGTGGGTCTTAGTTTTTTGAATTTCCCATGGTACTGGTTGCTGGCAATTGGCCTCGTTCTGGGGGGCTTGGCCAATGCGTTGGCGCTCGAGAGCCTCTTCTTTCACCCAGAGCATGGCACCATCCGCCTGGGCAATTTCACCGGATTTTTCTTTCGAGACCAGCAGCACATTTCGGAGTTGTTTGCTCAAACAGCGGCCCGTGAGATTTTGACCACCGAAAATATTGTCCTGGCGCTTTGCCGGGGGCCCAATGCAAAAAATCTGCATGCCTTGATTGATTACCACGTTCAAAAGGTGATGGATCTGGAGTCCAGTGGCATCAAGCCCTTGCTCGTGGCTGTGCTCGGGGCCGAGCAATGGGTCAACATCAAACGCGATGCAGCTCAGATCTTTGCCGCCAAATTGGAGGCGCATCTCATGGCTGCGCGGGTTTACCTCAACGACGCATTGCGTATCGAAGAGGTCATTCTTGAGCGTTTGTCCAATTTGCCCGCCATGGAATTCGAGAAGTCGTTGCGCCCGGTATTCGCCCGTTATGAATGGATGATGCCCTTGATTGGTGGGGTCTGGGGATTATTTCTGGCTGCGTTGGTCCACGTGCTGGTTTAAATGCATTCAAATTTTTGCAGCTTTTGAATCCACTCCGATGTTGTCAGAGTATTACCTACAAATTCCAACACTCAGACAATCATAATTTGGAGGCAATATGTCCACTCAGGTCATCGGCACGGTCAACGAACTGGAAGGCGAAGTCACGGTTATGCGTGATGGCCAAACGGTGGCGCTTTCTGCAGGCGATTCAATCAGCGCGGGTGATGTGATCACCGCCAGTGACTCTGGGCGTGCCTCCATTGTGTTATCGAACAGCTATGGTGAGCCTATTGGCAACCTGCTGGTGGCTCCCACAGGCAGTGTAATTGCTGATACAACCACCAAAAGTGGTCAAACCGCCTATATTTTTGAAGCGCTTTCGGACGACGGTGTGACCATCGCTAACTTGGATCCCGATTTTGCAGAGTTGGTTGAGTTACAAGGCGTCGAACAAGCTGGTCAAAGCGGTGGCATGTTCGGATTGTTCGACGGTGGTCTGCTGGCCGCGGGTACCTTGGGCGGATCTGGCCTTGCCGTGGGTGCTGGTGCCGTGGGCATCGCGGCCTTGGCGTCTGGCAGTGACGAAGGCACTGGCCCTGCAAATTCAACTGGCGGTGGAAATGGGGGTGGCAATGGTGGTGGAGATGGCGGCGGCGACGGTGATGGCGGCGATGCTGGTGGCACCACTGGAACGCCACTGGATGCTGGGCTTGATCCAATTTTTGCTGGGGCAGCAGATACCCCCCTTGCTGCGGTGACCGAGCCACTTGCCGACGGTTTGGGCACAGTTGCGGGAATGTTCCCGATGCCAGGTGGCGAGGATGGCGGTGGTGAAAACGATGGTGACACTGGCGGTGGAGACACTGGCGGCACAACGGGTACCCCCTTGGATGCAGCGTTGGATCCCTTGTTTGGTGCCGCGGCGGATACTCCATTGAGCGCAGCCACAGAGCCATTGGCGGATGGACTGGCCACGTTGGCCAGCATGTCGCCGGCCGGCGGTGGTGAGGCAGGTTTTGAAGGTCCCACTGGCACTCCTCTTGACTTGGCTTTGGAGCCCCTGTTGGGGGCCACTGAAGGCACGCCCCTGAGCGCAATCACCTCGATGGCAGATCCATCGATTCTCGCCGATCAGTTGGGTGGTGCTGGGCTGCCTGTGTAAATCGACTTTAAAAGCAGTGCCTTTCTAGCGGGAGGCGAAACGTGACAAAATCGGGCAAGTTTAACTTGCCCGATTTTGTTTCATGAATCTGATCAATCAGCATGGCATACCCATGTGGGGGCGTTTGGCCGAACCGCCTGGCGACATCAACTGGCTGGATTTTGATGCACGCACCCCCATGGGGGGTAGGCGCCCATCTTGGCAGAAGCAGTTTTTGTTTAAGCACTTCGATTTTTACTCCGTGGTCAACCCGCAATTCACCTTCGGTTGCGGCTTGGTCCGTTTGGGTTTAGTCAATTCAACTTTTGCCTATTTACACACACCAGAGCGTGGTCTCCATCACCGGCAATTTGACCTGCCCGGTGATTGGGGGCTCACGCTGGATATGCATCCATTTGGGGAAAGTGGCTGGGTACACCCCTTTAAACGCGATCACTGGTTGCGCTCAGTGCGCAGTGCAAATCAGCGAGAACTCGAGTTTCAATTTGGCGAGCACTTTCACGGTCGTGTCATTCTTGATTGTGATGCTTCGGCGGTGCTGGCGTTGAATACCCCAATTGCAAACACCGGTTTTGCCTATGCTCAAAAAACCTCGGGTTGCCCGGTCGCGGGCGAGATCCACCTGGGTAGGGATTTGCATTTAATCAATCCTCAGGCCGATGGTTGCTACCACGACTGGACTGCTGGCTACCTTCGCAGAGAAACTTTTTGGAATTGGGCCTGCGCCACTGGCGTTAACTCCAATGGTCAGCGTGTGGCCGTGAACCTGGCCAGAGGCGTCAATGAGACCAGTGCCCATGAAAACGTGGTTTGGATCGATGCTGGGCGCCATGATTTGCCGCTGATTCACTTTGAATACAATCGTGACCAGGTGAGCAAGCCCTGGCGCGTCTATTCCAGTTGCGGTGTTGTCGACCTGATGTTCACGCCGCAAGGCAGTGTGCACGACCATCGAAACTTGCTTGTTTTGGCAAGCCGCTTCAATCAGTGCTTCGGTGAATTCACTGGCACGATTGGTCTGTCGGGAGGTGAACGTGTGTCGGTCAATGGTCTTAGAGGCTGGTGCGAGGATCACTACGCCAAATGGTGATCCAGTCACAGCTTGGGCTGCCTCTAGACTTCCACCATCTCAAAGTCAGATTTTGCAACGCCGCAGTCTGGGCACAGCCAGTCTTGGGGCACGTCTGCCCAAGGTGTTCCCGCTGCGATTCCTTCTGAGGGTAAACCCGTGGACTCGTCATACACAAATCCACACACAATGCACACGTAAGTCTTCATGGGCTTGGTTTCTGCTTGATTGAACATGCTCGGCATGCTACCAAGTCGGCCAATAAAAATGTGGAGTGTGCCTTCGGATTTCACCCCCGCGTGGGCAGGCAAGCTCAAAAACAGGCTAGACTCACGCCTATACAAAAGTCGCATACGACAGGATTTGAGGAGAGTGTGTATGTCAGTCACTGTGGACACAGTGCGCGAATCTTTGCGCAGTGTCATAGACCCCAATTTGAACAAAGATTTGGTGAGCGCCAAGCTCATCAAGAATATTCAGGTTGACGAGGGCGATGTTAGCTTTGATCTTGAGTTGAGCTACCCCGGCAAAAGCCAGCTTGATGGCATTCGCAAAGCGGCCATCGCCGCAGTTCGACAGGTTGCGGGTGTGGAAAATGTGAGCGTCAACGCAGGCATCAAGATACAAACCCACGCTGTGCAGCGTGGCTTAAAGCCAATGCCCAATGTAAAAAATATCATAGCTGTGGCCTCTGGCAAAGGCGGTGTGGGCAAGAGCACCACTGCTGTGAACCTTGCATTGGCCCTGTCTGCTGAAGGCGCACGCGTTGGCATGCTGGATGCAGACATCTACGGCCCTTCCCAACCCACCATGTTGGGTATCACCGGTCGACCGCAGTCTGACGATGGTCAAATCATCGACCCGATGGAAGGCCATAACATTCAGGCCATGTCCATCGGATTTTTGATCGATGAAGACACGCCCATGGTATGGCGTGGGCCAATGGTAACCAGTGCACTTGAGCAATTGCTCAAGCAGACCAATTGGAAAGACCTGGATTACCTGATTGTGGACATGCCCCCAGGCACCGGGGATATTCAACTGACACTGTCTCAGAAGGTGCCGGTGACCGGCGCGGTGATCGTGACCACTCCGCAAGACATTGCCTTGCTGGATGCACGCAAAGGTCTGAAAATGTTTGAGAAGGTGGGTGTGCCGATTCTGGGCTTGGTTGAAAACATGGCCATTCATGTGTGCACCAACTGCGGCCACCAAGAGCATATTTTTGGCGATGGCGGTGGTCAGAAGATGGCCAAGGATTACAACATCCATTATCTGGGTGGATTGCCTTTGGACATGCGTATCCGGATGCAGGCGGATTCTGGCAAGCCAACCGTGGTGGCAGATCCAGACGGTGATTTGGCAAAAACGTATAAGGAAATAGCCCGCAAAGTGGCCATCCGAATCGCGGAGCAAGCCAAGGACATGTCCTTGAAGTTCCCGTCGATTGTGGTACAAAACACCTGAAAATCGACCCCTTCAACTGTTTTGGGGCATGTTTATGCCTTCCCTCTCACTGTCTTTTGAGTCCCTTGCCAGCTTGATCCCGACCTCGGGACAGGCTGGCTTTTGGTCAAAACCGGCCTGTATGTTGGATGTTGGGGGGCAATTGGCCGTGTGGTGCGAAAAGCCTTCGCCGCCCAAAGGGGGGGAGCGCAATTCAACCTTGCCTTGGCTTGTTCTTCATGGAGGTCCTGGTGGAAGCCTAAGCGCGGCCCACGTCGCCCCTTTGCGGTTTGCAGGTGTGCCATGGTTTGGATTTGATCAAAGAAACAGTGGCTTAAGCGAAGATCTCGACTTGTCCCAAATTGATCTGCAAAGATTCATCGACGATGCTCTGGATATTGCAGACCGATTGTGCATTGAACGCTTCCACATCTTGGGGGGCTCTTGGGGGGGGACCTTGGCTATCAGTTTGGCTGCGTACCGACCCGAGCGCGTGGCCAGTGCAATTTTGCGAGCTCCTTTCATTCCAAGTCTTCCTAGAGTTAATGCGTTTTTTGGCCAGTTGGAGCAAATTAATCCTGAGCTGTTTGCCGAATCGTTTGGCCCAGGCGCACGCACGGTCGAAATTTGTAATTCAATCTTGAACGCGTCGCCAGAGCATGCGCTGTCCATGTGCAAGGCATGGCGAAACCTGGAATTGAATCTGCTGACAGGGCAAGCCGTTGCGCAACCGGCTTCACGTCCTTTTTACACCGACCTGCAAGAGTTTCAGTTGCTCAGAAAGTATCGTTTGCAGTCACACTTCCTGTTGCATGGTTGCTTTGTGGATGGCAATGACTGGAATCGTATGTTGCTTACCTTGCAGGCAAATCCTTTCCCTCTGTCCATCGTGCAAGGCGATGCTGACCTTGTATGTCCGCCCGGTGGTGCTGCAATGCTTGCCGAGATCATTGGCCACTCGTCCTACCTCAATTTACCCGGTGTGGGGCATTTGCCAGACTCCGCCTCCATGATTGCTGCAATCAGCCAGCAAGTGACCAAGCATCAATTGCTTGCGTAAGCTCAGAACCAGTGCATTTTTGAGGTTTTGGAACTTTATTCACGAACCGAGCTACCCATTAATGTCTACACCTGGGGTTCGAAAAGTGTCCAAACATTACAACGAGCAGTTTGTTCGGAGTCGCGCTGCGTCTGCAGACCAAGGCAAATCAAAAGCCCCCACTGTTTTGCCAAACGGTTTTCAACCTGCGGAGTCTGAACTGTTGCACGAGGCCCTGCACTTGGCTGGCTTGAACTGGTTTGATGGCGAGTCTTGCATTCTGGGTAAAAAAGAAGCGTTTGAACTCGTATTCACGCCAGGCGAGTCTGGCGATTTTCGCTGGGCTGTGATGTCGTTTCCCCTATACAACATGAATATGCCGAATGCTGCTGAAATTGCCCTGCATTTTCTTGCCGAGGCTTATGGCATGATCCACGTGCTTGACTTCCAATACCAGGTGGCAATCAATATGCGTACCGAGAATCTTGAGTTCATGATGCAGCTGCCTGTGCGGGGTTTGGTGGCCAGCCAATTGGCCGAGTTGATTGGACATTTCTTCAATGCATTGTCCGAGTCTGTGACCAAGGAATTGGATCAAATTCTGGAAGAACTTCAGCAGTAAAGCACGGCGCTCATGTACCATTTGGGCATTGCAAATCCAAGAAACATACCCAACAACATGAGCATCAAATCCGACAAGTGGATTCGCCGAATGGCTGAACAGCACGGCATGATTGAACCATTTGAACCAGGTCAAGTTCGTTATGCCGGAGACAAAAGAATCGTGTCCTACGGTACATCCAGTTATGGATACGATATTCGTTGCGCCAGCGAATTTAAAATATTCACCAACATCAACAGCACAATTGTCGATCCCAAGAATTTCGACGAGAAAAGCTTCGTTGATTTTCATGGCGATGTTTGTATCATTCCGCCCAATTCATTCGCCCTGGCCCGCACGGTGGAGTACTTCCGCATTCCACGCAATGTGCTCACCATTTGCTTGGGCAAAAGCACTTATGCGCGATGCGGAATTATTGTTAACGTCACCCCATTTGAACCTGAGTGGGAAGGGTATGTGACGCTGGAATTCTCCAACACAACACCTTTGCCTGCAAAAATTTACGCTGGGGAAGGGTGCGCACAGGTTCTATTTTTTGAAAGTGACGAGGTTTGTGAAACCTCCTACAAAGACCGTGGCGGCAAATACCAAGGGCAACACGGCGTCACATTGCCCAAAACGTAAATCCTCCGCTGGTTAGGCCGCCATTGGCGGTGCAATGTCGCCACGCCACGTTCCTCCGTACACCACTGAGGCCTTGGCAGCCAAAAGAAGCAAAAGCGACAGCCCGCAGGCACATGCACTGGCGGCTGATATGCCCACCAGCAGTGGTGCCATGGGCACCGATATCGCTGCTGCGCTTCCAACGGTCAGAGTCATCGCAAGTCGGGTGCCCAGCAAACTGCCAAGAAAGCGCGCCAGAATTTTTTGTCCAATGAAATGTCCCAAGTACTTGTCGTAAGACCCCATCAATTTATTGACCCCTTGGAATGTCAGATGCGCTGCATTGACCAGTGCACGGGTGACGCCGCCGTATTGATGGAGGTGCCTCCACATGTAATCGCAGTGGGCCTTGCGGTCTCTATGATCTGTGCGCTCATGCAGGTTATGTTTGCGAGACAGGTGTAAGCAGCAAACTTTTGCCCAAGCTGCAGGCTTTCCTTGTTTGCCGTTCAGTGTTTCTATCGCCTCGCCTAGAAACCGCTGTTTTGCCGCTTGCAGTTGTCGACCAACGGCTTGGTAGATACTTTTGTCGAATGCACTGTCTCGGGTTGCGCGCTCGAACTCGGCTGGGCTGCGTTGAGCACCAAGACTGGTTTTTGAGAGCAACACTGCCAAGCCACTGCACAGGGTGGACAGGGCGTATAACCCCGCCCCAGCGGCTTTGTGTGGCGCAAATCCAGCCCAGTTGAGCTGACCTGTGCACGCCCTGGCCGCACCAGAGGCGATGACCAGTGCAAGATCGGCTTTGTTGCCTGCCGAACTCGCATTCCTGATTGCTCTCTCCACCATGCCAGAGAGGTCCGAGCAAGCCTCTGCCATTTCCTCTAGCCATTTTCCCATGCCAATCAATCCTCGTAGCCATGGGCTCTTGAATTGCTCTGGCATTGAAAGCACTGTGTCTGCTGTGTTTGCTAGGCGTCCCTGAATCCCATCGAGCGGCGTGCGTGAGCCCCTGGAGGCCTGTCGGTCCAATTGCCGTTGTGCTCGCACTTTGGCCATCCGTTCGTAGGCCATATCGTGGCGTTGCATGTAAGCGTCCAATCGCTTTGTCAGAGTGGGTCGCACCTGCATGGCTTGGAACGCTTGAGCAGGGACAGGCAATCGGCACGCCGTAATTGGGTTTGTCATCAATGTCCATTGGGCGCTAAAACGGCTGCAATTGGACCCTATTCACGTGACATTCCAATGACATACCTAGGTTGAGGTATTTTTCAGCCACAGGAGGACCAAATGTAATCATTCTTTTGGTCTGAAGGCTTGGAGATGAGGTGACCCTGGGGGATAATGCACGCTGTTTTGGTGGGCTTTGAATCGGCCCGCGCGTGTACCCACTTCCACAGGATAATCCATGAAATTTCGCTTCCCCATCGTCATCATCGATGAAGACTTTCGCTCCGAAAACGCGTCAGGTCTGGGCATTCGGGCCCTGGCCGATGCCATCGAGAAAGAGGGTGTGGAAGTGCTGGGTGTCACCAGTTATCACGATCTTTCACAATTTGCCCAACAACAAAGCCGTGCAAGCGCCTTTATTTTGTCTATTGACGATGAGGAGTTTGGCTTGGGCAGCAAGCCTGAGGTGGAGGCTGCGCTCACCAACTTAAAGAGCTTTGTTGAAGAAATTCGCTTTAAAAACGCAGACATTCCCATTTATTTGTACGGCGAGACCCGCACTTCGCGCCACATTCCAAACGACATTCTCAAAGAGTTGCACGGCTTCATTCACATGTTTGAAGACACGCCAGAATTCGTAGCCCGGCACATCATTCGCGAGGCCAAGAGCTATCTGGATTCCCTGGCGCCCCCGTTTTTCCGGGCCTTGGTGCATTATGCCCAGGACGGCTCCTATTCT
>DASUEF010000220.1:0-2538 GCA_036275215.1 Limnobacter sp.
GGACCAAAGCGATACCAACAGCTATCACCAACGTGTGCGCAATCCCAACGAGATCCTGGCTGAACTAAACGCCCGTTTCCAAATGAATGCAGAGGGAGACTCCTACATTTCCATATTGCTGGGCATGTTCAGTCTCACCACTGGGGAGCTGAAATTTAGTATTGCCGGCACCCCGCGGTTGGCTCACCAGAACAACGCCGGCGAACTCCGCTTGATGGGTGAAGCCGAATTGCCGGTTGGCGTGAGCGCCGATGTAAGTTACCCCTTGCAACAACTCACCTTGCAACCCGGGGAGCGCATATTTGTATTTTCTGACGGATTGACCCAGGTGCTTGACCAGGAAGATGCACCACTTGGGCTGGATGGCGTGCTCTCACTCATCGAATCACACCAGCGTGAAACACTGCACACCCAGTTGAGGCATTTGCGGCAAGGCGTTGTGCACTGGTCCAGCGGACGCGACGATCAACAGGTCCGCAACGACGACTGCACCGCCTTGGCGATTCAATGGAAGACGCCTGAGGCACACGATGACGATGAGCCCACCTCGCCGCCCACCGCGGCAACGCCAGAGGCCGAGGATGCCCCGCCCCCAGAGCCGCCGGGTGCTGCGGGTGACAACAATGCACCCTTGAATCAATTTGTATTTGCTCGCCGCAAAGAGAATAGCCGTGTTTTGCTGTTGAACGACGCACAAGCCTCCCCCAACCTGCCTCAATGGCTTGGCGAGTGGGGTTACCAATTGCATCAAACCAACACACTCAAAGATTGCGATGATTACCTGCAACAAGAGTACGTCGCTTTTTTTCTGATTGACTTGCAGAGCATTCCACCACAACTGGAAAAAACACTCAGCCTGGCCAGGCAACATGGGCGAAATCCCAGCGTGTATGTGTTGATCATTGCCAATCATGGCAATGGTGCGGAGCTGTTGCGTGCCATTCAGTGGGGTGCTGACAACTTCACGCAGCTTGCTTACTCTGCGCAAGAAATTTATGTGCGACTGGCCAGCGGTCTGCGATTGGCGATGGTGCACAAACAGTTTGGGCAAGAAAAAGAACGGATTGATCACCTGCACGAAGAAATTGAAGAAGATGTACGCCGGGTCGCGCAGATGCAGCAAAGCAATTTGCCCAAGCGCGCAACCTACGACGATCTGTTGCATGTGTATGCCCACTTCCGCCCAGCGACCCCCATTTCCAATCAGTTCATGAATGTGATTGAACTGGCAGATGGGCACCTTGGTTTTTTCCACATCAGCGCACAGGGCAGCGGGCTGGTGGGCGTGGCCCGAGGCATGACCCTGCACCGTCGACTCACAGAAGCTGCGCAACAAAGCCACACGCCATTGTCCAACCACCTCACACAAGGATTTTCCCCAGGCTCGGTGCTTCGAGAAATCAACAGTTGGGTGATGGATGAGGAGGAAGACCACGGCGGAGTGTTCTCCCTGTGCTACGGCGTGATCAACCCGCAAACTGGCGATGCCAGAATTAGCCATGCTGGCTACCCACCTGCCATTGTGACCCGAGCACGGGGGGATGTGGAAAAACTCGGCCTGTTTGGCCCACCACTGGGCGTCAGTGCAGACGCCGTGTTTCAGGACGTGTTCTTCTCACTCAACCCTGGGGACCGATTGATTGTTTTCTCCAACAGCTTGAACGACCATCCAGACCTGGCCGAAGATTTTGTGGGCGCCGGGGAGCGCCTCTTCGAATCATCCGCGCAAGCAAGCTTTGACGATTTGCCAGTTTTTTTTGACCAACAGCTGCCCCATAGGCAAGAATGGTCTTTGAGCGATGATGCTGAAAACCATGAGCAGGCCGGCTCCGACGTGGCCTTGATGGTCTTTCAATACGCGGAATACACACCCTTGGTTTTGCACGCGTACGACAAACCCACACTGCATTGCATGGAACTGGAACTACAAAACCTCTATGCACACAGACGGCTTAAATTCCGCCAGGGTTGCCATGCCAAGCTCGCCGCGCGTGCAGACCTCATCACCGACCTCAGCGCAACACTCACGCAATGGCTAGAGCACAAGCTGCCCAACGATGAACGCATCAGCAATATTCAACTTTGCTTGTTTGAAGCAGCCAGTAACCTGTGCCGGCACGCGGCCATCGATGCCGAGCATGGTTATGAAGTGCGTCTTTTCTTGCAGGCCGATCAAAGCCTGCTGATGTTGCTGATGGACCGGGGCATGTCGATTCCGCAAGACCGGCTTGAAGACGCCAAGTCACATGATTTTGATTTCGACATGGATGACGATGAGCAAATCCCGCTGGGCGGCATGGGCTTGGCGTTGGTTCACAGCCTGTCCTCCGAATTCACCGTGCACCAGTTTTACGGCATGAACTACACCAGCATGTGGTTTGATCCACCCGCCTAGCGCACCTCACAGGGCAAATGCTTGCGCAAACAGTCCAACAGCTCATCGACTTGAAGCGGTTTGGCCAGAAAACCATTCATGCCAAGCTTGAGGCATCGCTCCCGCTCCCCCACCATCGCATGTGCTGTCACAGCCACAATGGG
>DASUEF010000221.1:0-7466 GCA_036275215.1 Limnobacter sp.
AGCTTAGCGTTTGTTAGATTGAAGGATAATTAAAATGCGTCACCGTCACGGATTGCGTAAGCTGAATCGCACCAGCAGCCACCGTTTGGCAATGTTCAGAAACATGACCAACGCTTTGTTGCGTCATGAAGTGATCAAGACAACCTTGCCAAAGGCCAAAGAACTGCGCAAGATCGCAGAGCCCATTATCACCTTGGGGAAGACGCCTTCCCTCGCCAACAAGCGTTTGGCATTTGCCCGTTTGCGTGATCGCGAGATGGTGCTCAAGCTTTTTGACGAGATTGGCCCACGCTACGCAACTCGTCCCGGCGGTTACATGCGCGTATTGAAGTTCGGTTTCCGAAAAGGCGACAACGCCCCAATGGCTTTGGTAGAACTCGTGGATCGTCCCGAGACCGCTGAGGCTGTGGAAGTGGCGGAAGAGCAGGCGTAAATCCGAGCCGCGTGCCTAGGAGGCATGTGGTTTGCAGCGCGCCCGCTCAAAGCGAGCAGACAAAGCAAACAAAGCAAACAAACAAAGCCGTGTCAGCTTGGTGCTGGTTCGGCTTTTTTTGTATTCTAGAGGCTGATGATTTTAAAGGCAGTGGTTTGTGCAGTGTCCACCCCTCACCAGCCTCCCGTTGAGTGCACAGCCACCAGTGCTGGTGCTAAAAAGCGTATGTAAAACCTTTCATGGTCGGGCCGTGCTGAACGGCCTCGATTTCCAGTTGCAGGCAGGCGAATGCGTGGCTTTGCTAGGCCCCAATGGTGCCGGTAAGTCCACCACCATGGCGATTGCCTTGGGGCTTGAACATCCCAGCGTTGGTGAGGCGAATCTTCTGGGACACAGTTTGCCACGGGACGCCCACTTGGCACGTCAATCGGTGGGGGTGGTGCCCCAGTACGATGCCTTAGACCCCGATTTTACTGTTCGGGAAAACCTCATTGTGTTTGGTCGATATTTTGGCATTCCGTCCCAAGTGCTTCAACACAGGGCCGACGAGTTGCTGCTGTTCACGTCGTTGGACTCGCGTGCCAATGACCCTGTGTCTGCCTTATCCGGCGGCATGCGGCGTAGGTTGATTTTGGCCAGGGCCCTGATCAACAAGCCCTCCGTGTTGTTTTTAGATGAGCCCACCACGGGTTTGGACCCCCAAGCCAAACATGTGATGTGGGATCGTTTGTTGGAGCTAAAGAGCCAAGGCATGGCCATGTTACTGACAACGCATTACATGGATGAGGCTCAACGGCTTGCTGACCGTGTTGCTGTGTTGGACCATGGGAGTTTGGTGGACTGCAAACCACCCCAAGCATTGATTGATGCCGTTGTTGGGCGTGCTGTGCTGGAGATCTGGGGGGAGGGGGCACGGGCGTGGTTGGTCGCGCAGAATGTGGACACTGTGGTGGATCGACGTGGAGACACGTTCTATTGCAAGTTGCCAGTGGCAGAAAAGCTGTTGCATGTCTTGCAGGTGAATCCGCCTTTTGGGGTGTTGTATCTCTATCGCCCTGGGAATTTGGAAGATGTGTACTTTGGGTTGACCGGAAGGGCTTTGCGCGATGATTAGATGGCACGCTGTGTTGCAGGTGTGGCGACGCAACCTGCTTGTGTGGCGCAAATTGGCTGTTGCTTCGATGCTTGGGAACGTGGTTGATCCGGTGATGGCGCTGATGGCATTTGGCTTGGGGCTTGGGTCGATGCTGCCAGATGTGAAGGGGCAACCTTATTTGAATTACTTGGCTGTGGGGGCATTGTGCATCAGCGCTATGAACGCGCCGACTTTTGAGTCGCTGTATTCGGCGTTTTCACGAATGCATACCCAAAGGACATGGCAGGCCATCATGAATTCGCCGGTGCGCTTGCGTGAGGTGGTGTTGGGTGAATGTGTGTGGGCCATGAGCAAAGGCATGATCAGCACCGCGGCCATGATGGTAGTAATTGCCGTGTTGGGCATTGGGTCGTGGACATTTTGGATCTTGGGTTGGGGCGTGCTTGCTCTGGTCTGCCTGATGTTTGCCGCTTTTGGCCTTTGCATGAATGCCCGCGCACCCAGTTACGATTTTTTCATGTTTTACTTCACTTTGGTGGTGACGCCGATGACCTTTTTGTCTGGGGCTTTTTTTCCGCGAAGTCAATTGCCGGGGTGGTTGGAAGGCGTTGCGGACCACTTGCCTCTGTCTTTGGCTGTGGACGCCTTGCGTGGGATGTATGTTGGGGAGTGGGCGCATTTGCCGGCACTTTTGGCTCCGATTGTGGTCTACACGCTATTGGCTGTTGGGCTGGCAATCTGGCTGACCGAGCGGCGTTTCAGGCACAAGGATTGAGCAGGCAATGAGCAAAAAATCTGCTGGCCTGGGTGTGTGGATGGCTCACACCACGTGGCCCGATCAAGACAAGGCACACGCTTTTGCAAGCGAGGTTGTGAGGCGATCGTTGGTTGCGTGCGCCAGTGTCAGTGGACCTGTGGTGTCGCATTACCTCTGGCAGGGCAAACTCGAGCAAACACAAGAATGGTTGGTCACGCTGAAGTTGTGTGATGCGCAACGCGAGGATCTCAAGTTGTACATGAAAGCTTGTCACCCCTACGAGGTGCCGGAGCTGTTGATGTTGGAAATGGGCGATGGATTGCCGTCGTATTTGCAGTGGGTGTGCGAGAGTGCACGCCCAGTCTGAGAACCAGACAGGATTCTGAATTGAAGAAAAATATGGCCTTTTGGATGAAGAAGTTTATGGCGGGCTTGAGCATCAGCCTCGCTTTGGGTGTTGCATGGGCGGAAGACTTTTTGCCGCCCGAGGAGGCCTTTCAATTTGAGTTGCAGGTGCAAGATGCCAGTTGTATTTCAGACTGCTTGATGGATGTGCGTGCGAAGGTAGCGCCTGGTTATTACCTGTATCGAGAGCGGTTTGGTTTGGACAACACAGACCAGTTGCCACACCTGACATTTGTAGAGTTGCCGCGGGGTGAGCGAAAGTTTGATGAGTTTTTGAATCAGGAGATTGAGGCTCTGCGTGGAGAAATGGCTTTCCAGATTCGATACAGCCTTGGATCACTGACGCCGGCGCAGGCGCAGGCTGCAATGAGGTCGCAAGGGTGTGCTGATGCGGGTTTGTGTTACCCGCCCATGTCCACAACCCTTCGCTTTGTGACCGGTGGCAAGTTGGGGCAACTGCTGCATGGCAGTGGTTTGGGTGCTTTTTTTGCAGGCAAGCCTGTTGGCCACGGGGCACAAAGCGCTTCTCCGGACATTGCTCAAGGCACCGTTGTAAATGCCAAGGAAGATGCTGGTATTGATCCGGGGGCTGGTCTGCCTTCTGTGCAGGGCCAGGGTGCGCTGGATGAGGCGGCTGGTTTGGCCGAACGCCTCAGTGGGCAATCGGCCTGGGTGGTGTTGCCGGTGTTTTTTGGTTTGGGTTTGTTGCTGGCATTTACTCCGTGCACTTTGCCCATGTTGCCGATTGTTAGTAGCTTGGTGGTGGGGCAACAGGGAGGAGGGCAAACCAGCGGCCGTGCAAAGCCCATGGGCCTGGCTTTGGTGTATGTGTTGGGCATGGCGCTTACCTATGCGGTGCTTGGCGTATTGGCTGGATTGAGTGGTTCGAGCCTGGTGATGGCCATGCAGCAGCCAGGGGTGCTTTGGTCATTTGCCGGGGTGTTGGCTTTGCTTGGATTGGCTTTGCTGATGGGGTATTCGCTGCAGTTGCCTGCAGGTTTGCAGACTTGGTTACAAGAAAAAACGGGTCGCCTGAAGGGGGGACAATTTGCACCTGTGTTGCTGATGGGCATGTTGTCCGCTTTGCTGCTTGGGCCCTGTGTGGCGCCCCCGTTGGCCGGTGCTTTGCTGTATATCGGCCAGACCGGAGATGCGGTCATGGGGGGTGCGGCGTTGTTCTTGTTGGCTTTGGGCATGGGGCTGCCCTTGGTGCTGTTTGCTGCGGGTGCCGGCACGCTGTTGCCCAAGGCTGGTGCCTGGATGCATTGGGTGTCGGCCACTTTTGGTTTTGTGTTGCTTGCCGTGGCGATTTGGATTGCCACGCCGGTGACGCCGGTCTGGTTGGTGATGTTGTTGTGGGCCTTGCTGGCATGTGCGGTGGCGGTGAGCTTGTGGCACGGGGCCAGCAACACACCGGGCTTGGGTGCGCGCGGGCAGGTGCTGGGCAAGTCGATGGGCCTGGTGTTTGCCTTGCTGGCGGCTGTGTACACGGTGGGGGTGTTTTCGGGTGCGCAAAATCTGCTACAACCCCTAGCTGGTTTGCGAGGTGTTGGCGTGACTGCAGGTACTGCAGTGGTTGCTGGCAAACCTCAGTTTGAGCGGATGCCGAGTGCGCAGGTGCTTGATGCGCTGGCGGCAAGCACCACGCCAGTGATGCTGGATTTTTATGCGGATTGGTGCGTGAGTTGCAAAGAGTTCGAGTTGTTCACGCTGTCGGACCCGACGGTGAAACAAAAATTACTCGGGGTTCGTCTGGTGCAGGTGGATGTGACAGACAACACAGCCGATGACCAAGCCTTGCTCAAGCACTACAAGCTGTTTGGGCCGCCAGCGATGTTGTTTTTTCCAGCGCGGAGCAGCATTGAGGTTGCGCGCGTGATTGGCTTCGAGAACGCAGCCAAGTTTTCTGGCACGCTGGATATTGTTCGCCCCAGACTGGGGCTGTGAAGACTTTGAAAGCCGGAAGTCTGCTGGTGGCTGAACTACTTTTTAATGTGTTGGCGCCCTCGTATCACCAAAATAATCAGCACTGAAACGCAGGCCGACAGGACCATGAGTGCGATGCTCCACCAAAAGCCTGCGGGTTGCTGGAGCAACGGCATGTTCTCAAAGTTCATACCAAACAAACCCGTGATGAGTGTGAGTGGCATGAAGATGGCCGTGAGCATGGTGAGCACGGTGATGATCTCGTTGGTTTTGTGTGCGGTGGCAGAGAAGTGGAGTTGGACGGCCGCCTCTGTGTTGCTTCCCAGGCGGTGCGTGAGGCCGATGATGCGTTCAAGGTGTTCCATGGTGTCGCGCAGATTGACCTGAAGTGCTGGTGTCAGCGATTGTTCCCGGTGACGGTCGTCCTCAAAGTCAACCAGGGCATCCCGCTGATCCTGAGCAACGGCCTCGAATCGGTTGAGTTCATTGCGTGCGGCCAGCAGAGCATTCCAGTCTTCAAATCGCTTGCGAGGGTTGAGCAAATCCCGCTGCCAGCGGTCGAGCCGATCGGACAGGTCGGTGCGGGTTTCTAAAAAGCGGTCTACCAAGTTACTGACAATTTGCACCGCCAGTTCGTCGGGGGATTCTGGCAGTTTTTTGAAGTTCAGAAACTGTTCTGTTTCGGGTTTGGTTTGGCCGCCTGCCTGCGCTGCGAATTGCCGCGCTTTTTCGAAGGTGCGGCTGTCTTTGGATCGGTAGGTCACCAAAAGCCGGTCGGCCAGTAAAAAATAACAAGGCCGGGTGCGGATGTTCAGGCGATTGAATTCGTCAAACAGGGGTTTGCCTGAAAGTGCCCGAATGATGAGCACGCTGTAACCGTCCCCATTGTCAAAATGGCTGGGGTGCAAGGGATTCCCCAAGTCTTCCAAGTGCAATTCATCTATCGCTTTGCCGAGCAGTGCTTCCACCTGAGGAAGCCACACAAGCTCTTCATCCAGTTGCGCATCCACCCACAAAAAACCTTCGCTGGGCAGTTGGCTGGGTGGGCCCGCCAGTTCGGTGAGTTGTTGCGCGTGTAGCAGTGTCCACCGGCTCATGGGGCCCCCCTTGTTTTGTTTATGACTGCTTCAATGCTTTTGCGGCGTCCAACGCAAAGTAGGTCAGGATGCCATCGGCGCCGGCGCGTTTGAATGCGAGGAGAGATTCCAGCATCACCGCTTCTTCGTGGAGCCAGCCATTCTGCGCCGCGGCTTTGATCATGGCGTACTCACCGCTGACCTGGTAAGCAAAGGTGGGGCGCGCAAATTCTTGTTTAACCCGCCACAAAATGTCCAAATACGGCATCCCTGGTTTGACCATGACCATGTCAGCACCCTCTTCCAGGTCCAAGCCCACTTCGAGCAACGCTTCGTTGGTGTTGGCGGGGTTCATTTGGTAAACCTTTTTGTTGCCTTTGCCCAGATTGCCGCTGGAGCCCACCGCGTCGCGGAATGGGCCATAAAAGGCGGAGGCGTACTTGGCCGAATAGGCCATGATGTTGGTGTGGATGAGTCCGTTGGACTCGAGTGTGTTGCGGATGGCGCCGATGCGGCCGTCCATCATGTCGCTGGGGGCCACAATGTCTACGCCAGCCTGTGCCTGCACCAAGGCTTGTTGTTGAAGAACGTCCACGGTCTCGTCGTTGAGCACATAGCCTTGCTCGTCGATCAGGCCGTCCTGTCCGTGGGTGGTGAAGGGGTCGAGCGCCACATCGGTGAGCAACATGAGCTCCGGAAACCTGGCTTTCAGTGCCTGTACCACCGTGGGCACCAGGCCGTCTGGATTGGTGGCCTCGCGACCATCCGGGGTTTTTTTGTCCAGTTCGATGACCGGGAACAGTGCCATCACGGGCACACCCAGGTAGAGGCAGCGCTCTGCTTCATGCAACAGCAGGTCAAGCGACAGGCGCGCCACCCCCGGCATGGAAGGCACGGCTTGGCGTTGCTGGTTGCCGGGTACAACGAACACAGGGTAGATAAAATCGTTCGCGCTCAACGTGGTTTCGGCCACCAAGCGGCGCAGGGCGTCGGTGCGGCGCAGTCGGCGAGGGCGTGTGGGCAGGTGTTGGCTCATGCGCTTGCTTCTTCAGATGGGTTGGGTGCAGCTGGGCGTATCCAGGATTGCAGCTGGTTTTCAAGTTGGGGCAGCCCTGTTTTTTTGAGGGCAGACCACAATTGGACAGTGATTGGATGCCCCTTGTCTCGGTAGGGGGTGACGGCTTTTTCAGCCGCTCTCAGGGCCAGCACTTGTTCTTGGCGATTGAATTTGTCGGCTTTGGAGAGCAGGATGTGTACAGGCAATTGGCGGTGGCCCACCCACTGGATGAGGGCATGGTCCAGGTCGAGCAAGCCTCGGCGGCTGTCGACAATCAGCACGCAGCCGCATAGGCTGGGCCGCTCTGCCAGGTACCCACCCAGTTCTTTGTCCCAGGCGCTTTGGCTACTTTGCGCCAATTGGGCAAAGCCATAGCCAGGCAGGTCGACCAGCCGAGCAATGGGCTCTCCTTGCTCCAACACATGGAAAAAATTGAGCAGTTGTGTACGCCCAGGCATTTTGCTGGCAAATGCCAATTGCCGCTGTTTGCACAAGGTGTTCACGGCGGTGGACTTGCCCGCATTGGATCGGCCGGCAAAGACGATTTCCGGGACGCTGGCGCCTGGGCACTCGACCATGCGTGAGGCGGAGATCTCGAAATGTGTGTTGTGGAAATTGATTGTCATCGCAACATTTTAGATGCATTGACTCGATTTGCGCGTTTATAATCTAGGGTTTGTGAAAATCTTTGTTTACACGACGGTTTTTGACCGCCT
>DASUEF010000222.1:0-12115 GCA_036275215.1 Limnobacter sp.
ATCCCAACTGGCGGCCTCGGTCAAGCTGCCACAAGGCGGCACGGCTTTCATTTCTGTCAAGAACGAAGACAAAAAGCGGGCTGTGAATTTGGCCAAAGGCCTCAAGGAACTGGGCTTCAAGCTGATTGCCACCCGTGGCACAGCAGCGGCCATTTCTGAGGCCGGCGTGGAGTGCACCGTGGTGAACAAAGTGCTGGAAGGACGCCCCAACATTGTGGACATGCTGAAGAACGGCGAAGTCCAGTTGGTGGTGAACACCGTTGAAGAGCGTCGCAGCGCGATCAACGACAGCCGTTACATCCGGACCACCTCGCTGCTTTCCCGTGTTACGATCTTCACAACCATGGCGGGTGCACTGGCTGCAGTCGAGGGCATGAAACACCTCGGCAAAATGGACGTTTACAGCGTTCAAAGCCTGCACGCGGAACTCTCCGCTTAAGCCGAAGTCTGAACCCACAAGCCGTCTTATAGCGCACAGGCGCTATCAGGCGGCTTTCCATTTGCAGGAACATTGAGTTATGCCCACCATTCCATTGACCGTTAAAGGTGCCGAAAAACTGAAAGCTGAGCTGCATCGCCTCAAAACCGTGGATCGACCAGCCGTGATCAATGCCATCTCCGAAGCCCGAGCGCAAGGGGACTTGTCTGAAAACGCCGAGTACGATGCCGCCAAAGAAAAGCAGGGCTTCATCGAAGGTCGCATCAAGGAAATTGAGGGGAAGTTGAGCAACGCCCAAATCATTGACCCCTCCAACCTGGATGCCGAAGGCCGCGTGGTGTTTGGTGCCACCGTCAAGCTGGAAGACCTGGAGAGCGGAGATGACGTGGAGTATCAAATTGTGGGCGACGACGAGGCCGACATCAAATCTGGTCTGATTTCAATTTCCAGCCCCATCGCTCGGGCACTGATTGGCAAGTACGAGGGCGATGTGGCCCACGTTCAAGCGCCAGGTGGTGTGCGCGAGTACGAGGTGCTGGAAGTTCGTTACGTCTAATGAGGTAAAGCAACATGGCAGGTCGCGGATTTCGAGGGGCAGAACTGGCTCTCTGGGCCATTTGGCTGGGTGCCTTGTGGTTCATGGCCATTTTGGTGGCACCTGGCCTGTTTAAATGGTTGCCCCGTCCGGAAGCTGGCCTGGTTGCGGGTCGCCTGTTTTATATGCTCACTTGGTTTTCCGTGTTTGTGAGCATGGCCTTGCTGTTGTTGTCCAACACGGCAGGTCATTTGCGTGCCGCCACCAAACTGAACGTGCTGATGTTGGTGATTGCAGCCGTGTGTGTGGTGGAGCTGGCGTGGTTGCATCCCGTGATGGATGGATTGCGCCAGGCCATGGCCACAGCCGAAGGTCAGGCTTTGGCCGAGCTTAAATCTAGATTTGGCAACATGCACGCGGTGTCCAGCGTGCTGTACTCGGTGAAAATGATTGGCGCACTGGTGTGGGGTTTAAGCCGCTACAGCGTGAAGGCGCCTGCTTAGCCCGTATTCGTTGGGTTCTCAGTGCTAGTCTTTTGCATTGAACTGGCGCTTGGTTTGCCGTGGTGCCTTGGGTTTTGGTCGTGCCTTGGGCTTGGCTTTGTCGGTGCCTTCGGGTTTTGGGCGATACAGCACCAGCAGTTTGCCAATGTGTTGCACCAAAGCCGCACCTGTGCTGTCGCAAATGGCTTGGCCGCACTCAATGCGCGCTTCGCGGTCGTCCCCGGCCACGCGCACCTTGATGAGACCATGTGCATTCAGGTGAACTTCAATTTCTTTAAGCACCGCATCGGTGAGGCCTTTGTCGCCAATCAGTACCACCGGGTCCAGCGCATGGGCCTGTGCTTTGAGGGCCTTTTTTTCGGCGGGGGTCAGTGTAATCGCGGTGTCCGTCATGGTTAGTCTGCTTATTTGGGTGTGTTGTGGGCAAAAAGAAAGTCAATAAAAACTGGTTGCATGATCACATCAACGACCCGTACGTCAAAATGGCCACCAATGCGGGTTACCGGGCCCGTGCCGCCTTCAAACTGAAGGAAATTGCAGAACCGGAAGGCCTGCTGAAACCTGGCATCAAGGTGGTGGACCTGGGCAGTGCGCCGGGCAGTTGGTCCCAGGTGTTGCGAGAAGCCTTGGTGGGGCCCGGCGGCGTGATCAACGGACGTATTATCGCACTGGATCTGTTGCCCATGGAGCCAATTGCAGGTGTAGAGTTCATTCAAGGCGATTTTCGTGACGATGAGGTGTTGGAAGAACTCCACAAACGCCTCGACGGTGAAAAACTCGACCTGGTGGTGAGCGACATGGCTCCAAACTTGTCTGGCGTGGCTTCGGCCGATTCGGCCCGTATTGAGCACGTGTGCGAACTGGCAATTGAATTCGCCGTCAATCACCTCAAGCCCAACGGTGCTCTCATCATGAAAATCTTTCACGGCTCTGCATACAGTGGTGTGGTCCACCAAATGAAACAGGTTTTCAAAACCGTCGCACCCCGAAAACCCAAGGCCTCGCGGGATCGTTCCAAGGAAACCTTTCTACTTGCCAAGGGTCTTAAATAGGGTTTGATCATTGTTAAATCATCGCGATTGTGAATGTTAATCCCGCCCATCAAATACAGCGATGGCGGATTTCGACAGCTTGGGTTTAAAATGGGAATTCTGGCCCCATCTACCAAGGGTGGCGCTGGATATCTCTAGGAGAAGTGGCATTGAATAATTCGTTTTCCAAAGCAGCAGTGTGGTTGGTGGTTGCGTTGGTGCTTTTCACTGTGTTCAAGCAGTTTGAAGGTCAACAAGTCCGATCCAGCGAGATGACCTATTCTGAATTCATGCAAGATGCCCAGGCTGGACGCATCAAAAGCGTGATCGTAGACGGTCGAACAGTACGGGCACTCACGACAGACGACCGCGAGCGCGTTGTTTATTCGCCCGGCGACATCTGGATGGTGGGCGACCTCTTGAAATACGGTGTGCAAGTGCGTGCCAAGCCCGAGGAGGAGCCATCCCTGTTGATGAGCCTGTTCGTGAGCTGGTTCCCCATGTTATTGCTCATTGGTGTGTGGGTCTTCTTCATGCGCCAAATGCAGGGCGGCGGGAAGGGTGGCGCATTCAGTTTTGGCAAGAGCCGAGCGAAGTTGCTCGACGAGAGCACCAACCCAGTGACCTTTGCAGACGTGGCCGGTTGCGATGAAGCCAAAGAAGACGTGCAAGAATTGGTGGAGTTTTTGAAAGACCCCAGCAAGTTCCAAAAGTTGGGTGGTCGCATTCCCCGCGGTGTGCTCATGGTGGGCTCCCCCGGGACTGGTAAAACTTTGCTGGCCAAGGCAATTGCTGGTGAAGCCAAAGTGCCTTTCTTTGCGATCTCCGGCTCGGATTTTGTTGAAATGTTTGTGGGTGTGGGCGCTGCCCGTGTTCGCGACATGTTTGAACAAGCCAAAAAGCAAGCCCCGTGCATTATTTTCATCGACGAAATTGATGCAGTGGGTCGCCAGCGTGGCGCAGGTTTGGGCGGTGGCAACGACGAACGCGAACAAACCCTGAACCAAATGCTGGTTGAAATGGACGGTTTTGAGACCAACCAGGCGATCATCGTAATTGCTGCAACCAACCGCCCCGATGTGTTGGACCCCGCTTTGTTGCGCCCCGGCCGTTTTGACCGCCAAGTGGTGGTGGGCTTGCCCGACATTCGTGGCCGTGAGCAAATTCTACGCGTGCACATGCGCAAAGTGCCCATGTCTCCCGACGTGAACCCCTCTATTTTGGCACGTGGCACCCCAGGTTTTTCTGGTGCAGATTTGGCCAACTTGGTGAACGAGGCTGCTTTGTTTGCCGCCCGCCGCAACGGTCGCGTGGTTGAAATGATCGACTTCGAGAAAGCCAAGGACAAGATCATCATGGGTGCCGAGCGCAAGAGCATGGTGATGCCCGAGGAAGAGCGCCGCAACACGGCCTACCATGAGTCTGGCCATGCGATTGTGGCCAAGCTCATGCCCAAAACCGACCCCGTTCACAAGGTCACCATCATTCCACGCGGTCGCGCCCTGGGTGTAACCATGCAGTTGCCAGAAGGAGACCGTTACAGCATGGACAAAGAGCGCATGCTCTCTACCATCTCCGTGTTGTTTGGTGGTCGCATTGCCGAAGAAATTTTCATGAACCAGATGACCACGGGTGCCTCGAACGACTTTGAGCGCGCCACGGCCATTGCGCGTGACATGGTGACCCGTTACGGCATGACCGATGCCCTGGGCCCCATGGTGTATGCCGAAAACGAAGGCGAAGTATTCTTGGGCCGCTCGGTGACCAAGACCACCCACATGTCTGAACAGACCATGCAAAAGGTGGACGCCGAGATCCGCAAGATTATTGATGCGCAATACAAGGTGGCTTGGGATTTGTTGGACCAGAACCGCGAAAAAGTGCACGCCATGGCCAAGGCCCTGCTGGATTGGGAAACCATTGATGCCGACCAGATCAACGACATCATGGAAGGCAAAGACCCACGCCCACCCACAACCGGTGGCAGCACTCCACCCACGGGTGGCAGCCCAAGCAGTGGCGGTGGCGAGAAGGTCACCCCCAGCAATCAGCCGGCGCCTGTGGCCTGATTGTTGATCGCAAATGCAGTAATAGCCGCCAGCCAGACTGGCGGTTTTTTTGCCATCTAAACCTTGATTTGATCGCTTGCGCTTTAAAGCACACCAGGGCCATGTACCTTTGCGTGTTTGCTTGCTCCTCGAAGTCACCGGGGTCATGCCCCAAGGCGTGCGCCAATCTGTATTTCCCTCCCTGAGCCTGGCCACGCATGTGGGTTGTGCGTCCTCATAGACCCGTTGTGTGAGCCTGTTGGCCTTGGATCAGCTCGTTTATCCCTTCTTGCCCCTGGCCAGGGGGCATGCAAAGCGAAAGTGTCGCTGTTGCATCCGGTCCGTCTTGTCGCCAAGCAAGGCTTGTCGACCGCGCCGTTCCGGCCCCTGGCTGTGGGTCAAGCCGGGCGGGCTGCCCTGAATCGGCCAGCCAGGCATCACACCGCGGGTCTTGCGCCGCACCGGGCCCAGGCCGGTGCAGAGGGCTTGGTGCGAGCATCCAGAAAACCTGCCCTTGCGTGCCGCAAAGGACCGGTGCCAGGCAACCGACAGGTTGCCGGCAGGGGCCGAGCCCGACCTCTTTTTGGAGGGGCGGACCCAGGTCATTCAGGCCCAGCAAGGGAGACACAGGTTTTCAGCGAGAAACAAGCCTCTGCTCGGCCTGTGGCCATGGAGAAGCTCAGCCTGTGGCCAGTAAAGAGGCTCGGCCTGTGGCCAGTAAAGAGGCTCGGCCTGTGACCATAGATGTAGCTCAGCCTCGGGCCAAGCGGTGTGCGCCCGCTACAATGTGTGCAGTAGCAACCACCTCAGCATGCAGCATGAACACTTGGCAAGCAGGCCGATTCAACCTCCGCTGGAGCACCGGCCAACCTCTGGTGATGGGCATTGTGAATGTCACGCCCGATTCTTTCTCGGATGGGGGTGACCATGCCCATGCGGCTCAGGCCATTGCTCATGCCGAGCGCCTGTTGGCAGAGGGGGCCGATATTCTGGACCTGGGGGCGGAGTCCACACGACCAGGCGCAGAAGGGGTGAATGCCAAAGAAGAGTGGGCACGCTTGCAGCCGGTGTTGCAGGAGCTTGTGCGCTGGAATGTGCCGCTGTCTGTAGACACTCTGAAGCCGGCTGTGATGCGATTGGCCTTGGAGGTGGGCGTAGATATTTTGAATGATGTGAATGGCTTTCGTTCGCCGGCCGCAGATGGAGCACCAAGTGCGTTGGACCTGCTGGCAGCCAGTCCCACGGTGGGTGCGGTGGTGATGCATATGCAAGGTGAGCCTCGCAGTATGCAAAACAATCCCAACTATGTGGATGTGTGTGCTGAGGTGTTGGAGTTTTTGCAAGAGCGCTTGGCCGTGTTGGCCGCAGCGGGCGTGGTTGCGCAACGTGTGTTGGTCGATCCAGGGTTTGGTTTTGGCAAAACTCTGGCACACAATCTGAGTCTGATGCGTGACATTCCCCGCCAGGCCACATTGGGTGCTGGGGTGTTGGTTGGTGTGTCGCGCAAACGCATGATTGGTGAACTCACCGGGCGACAGAACCCGAAAGAACGCCTGGGAGGCTCTGTGGCTGCGGCGTTGTACGCAGCAAGCGCAGGTGCTGCGGTGGTGCGGGTTCACGATGTAATGGCCACGCACGATGCGCTGACCGTTCAATCCGCATTAATTGCCGGTCATCAGGGCTAGAATAAGGGTAATGCCGATGCCTTACAGGCCAATTTTTTTAATCTCTTTTTCGTTATTACATTCATGACCGCAAGACAATATTTTGGTACCGATGGCATTCGTGGCACGGTCGGCCAGCTTCCGATGACCCCCGATTTTATTCTGCGCCTTGGGCAGGCTGCAGGAGCCGTGCTTTCTAGGCACGAAGGCCCTGGGCGGCGCGCGAAGGTGTTGATAGGCAAAGACACGCGTGTCAGCGGATATTTGCTCGAAAGTTGCCTGGAAGCGGGTTTCACCTCGGTGGGTGTGGATGTGGTGATGGTGGGGCCGATGCCCACTGCTGGGGTGGCTTATTTGGCGCGTGCGCTGGACATGTCGGCTGGTGTTGTAATTAGCGCATCTCACAATCCTTATCCCGACAATGGCATCAAATTCTTTTCCAGCCAAGGCACCAAGTTGCCCGACCAGTGGGAACTGGAAATTGAAGAACAGCTTGCAAAGAGCGTGGCCTGCAAGTCTTCGGAGGAGTTGGGTCGTGCCAAGCGCCTTGACGACGCCGCGGGCCGATACATTGAGTTTTGCAAGGGCACTTTTCCTCGCGACAAGGATTTGCGGGGCCTCAAAATTGTGGTCGATTGCGCCAATGGCGCCGCTTATCACATTGCACCAGCCGTGTTTCGCGAACTGGGCGCCGATGTGGTGGTGCTGGCCGACAAACCGGATGGTTTAAACATCAACAAAGGCGTGGGGGCTACATACCCTGAAGCGGTGGCCAAGGCTGTGCTTGAACACAAAGCGGATTACGGTTTTGCGCTGGATGGCGACGCAGATCGTCTGATTTGTGTGGACCACAGTGGACGCATTTTCAATGGGGATGAGTTGTTGTACGCCTTGGTGGCCGAACGTTTGCAAGTGCAAGGCAAGGTGGCTGGTGTGGTGGGTACGCTCATGACCAACCTGGGTTTGGAGTTGGCCTTGCAAAAGCACGGCATCCCGTTTGAGCGCGCCAAAGTGGGTGATCGCTATGTGTTTGAAAAACTGCAGGCCAATGGCTGGAGCCTGGGTGGCGAAAGCTCTGGCCATTTGTTGGTGCTGGACCGACACTCCACCGGGGATGGCATTGTGAGTGCTTTGCAGGTGATGAGAGCGGTGCGCAACCTCAATCAATCTTTGGCTGATATTTTGAGTCCTGTGCGTATGTTGCCGCAGGTCTTGAAAAATGCGCGTCTACCATCTGGCTACGACTGGGCCAACGATGTGAAGGTGCGAGGTGTTTGTGAAGCGGTGAAGGCAGACTTGGGTACGCAAGGGCGATTGCTTATCCGCCCGTCTGGCACCGAACCCGTGTTGCGGGTGATGGTAGAAACCGCAGACAAATCCATGGCGGACCGCTGCGTGGACGCCATCTTGCAAGCGTTGCCAACACCCTGAGTCTGCGCCATGCAAGGTGCGCTGCATTCGGCCCGAGCCTGTTTGATGGATTGCTTGGCGCGGCATGCACCACGCGCCGGGCTGAGCCAGGCCGTGTTGGCCCTCTCGTGTTCCGATGGCCAAAGCCGTGCGCAAACCCTGCATTGGGTGTCTGGCGATTTTGCGCAGGCATGGGCACGGCTTCAAAGCCATTGTGAAGGCGGGTTTGGTGGTGAAACACAAACGCAAGTGCATTGGCGAGTGGACGCTGTGGTGGACGTGGAGGCGCTCACTTGGGGCGAGCTCAAACACCGCCTGAGCAAAACCAAACGAAATTACTTCCGAATGGGTGTGGCGCTCGATGACCGCTTCGAGCAGATTTTTCTTGACATGGAGTTGAATGCAAACGCCATGTTGGTGGGCAGCAGTGATCAGCCTAGCGCGCAGCTCAATGTGGATCACTTCAACCGGGTGGGAAAAGCAAAGTACGGCAGCGAATTTTTTTTGAACCACGACGATGCAACACCTGTGTGGGTTTTTAAAACCTGCGCAGTGTACTGGGACTCGCAGCACCCAGTGCCCCATGTGCTGCATGTCGACGGGCCTCACGCAGGCAGTCGCATTCAGCCGAATCTGGATGCTGACTCCACACAATTCCTGATCGAGCAAGGCAGCGGTTTTTTAGCACGACAGGTGTTGCCCAACGGGCGTTTTGTGTACGGTATGTTTCCGTGCTTCGATCGAGAGGTTCCTGGTTACAACACCTTGAGGCATGCCAGCACGGTGTATGCCATGCTCGAGGCTTGGGAAGTGAACCGGCAAGACGATCTGAAAGCGGCCATCGAGCGTGCATTGGCTTGCCTCACCGAAGCTTTGGTGGTGCGTATGCCGCTGCCCGGCGTGATCCCCACCCAGGAGGTGGCCTTTCTGTTGGACAGCGAGCAGGAGATTAAGCTGGGCGGGAATGCTGTGGCCATCCTTGCCTTGTGCAAGTACACCGAGTTGACTGGCGACACACGGCACTTGCACTTGGCCAAGCAATTGGCACACGGCATTGCGGCCATGTTCAATCCCCAAACAGGCCAGTTTGTCCATGTGCTGAATTACCCAGCACTCAGCGTGAAGCAGGCTTTCCGCATCATTTATTACGACGGGGAGGCCAGCTTCGCACTGCTGCGCTTGTACAAGCTCACGCGCATGCCCGCTTACTTGCAAATTGTTGTGCGGGCTTTTGATCACTTTATTGAAGCCGGTTATGAGAAGGCGCATGACCACTGGCTCAGTTACAGCGTCAATGAATTGACAATCCACAAACCGCAGCGAAAGTACTTTGAGTTTGGTGTGCGCAACTTCAGTGCCTACCTGGATTTTGTGCTGGAGCGGATCACCACCTTTCCAACCCTGCTGGAGCTGATGATGGCCGCAGAGCAGATGTTGCAGCGTATGCGGACAGATCAAACGCTGTTGCCACTGCTTGCCCAGGTGGATCTGGAAAAGTTTTATAGAGCGCTGCATCACCGGGCCAATTATTTGCGTTCTGGTTTCTTCTGGCCAGAGTGGGCCATGTTTTATAAAAACCCGGCGCGGGTCGCCGGTGGGTTTTTCATCCGGCACCATGCGTATCGCGTTCGCATCGACGACGTGGAACATTACCTGTCTGGTTTGGTGGCTTACAAAAAATTTCTGCTTGGACGCAAGCCCGTTTCGCATGTTGAAGTGGAAGGCGTGCTGACCGACAGTTTGAGTGCATGCCCAACCCTGGCTTGGGGCGGGGATGTGAACTTGGGGCGGCGCATGCACCGGCGTCTGTCCGAATGGGGGCCAGAGGCAGTGTTGCAGGTGGACAGCCTGCGGCGAGCCGATTATGCGGTGGTCAACCTGGAGTGTGTGGTGGCGCTTCAAGGCGAGCAAGGTGTAGATAAGGGAGAGGGGGGGCCTTATTATTTCCGCGCCCGCCCACCCATGCTTGAGGTGCTTCAACGGGCTGGTGTGGATGCGGTGGTCTGTGCCAACAATCACAGTGGTGACTATGGCATTGCTGCGCTGCTGGAGCAGCAGCATTGGTTGTGTGCTGCAAAGCTCGCGCACGCAGGTTGTGGCCAACACGCCGAGGATGCGTGGCAAGCTTTGCTGGTGGATGTGAAGAACATTCGCCTTGCGATTGTGGCGTTGGACACCACGCAGCCCCGCTTCGCCGCTGGCACCAATCACGGCGGCACCAACTTTGTAGATCTCAAATCGTTGCGATCCCGCGAGCAGGAGATTCGCCAGCGTTTTGAGGCGTTGCGCGAGCAGGCCGACTTGTTGATTCTGGCCGTGCATTGGGGGGAGAACCATGCCACTGAACCGTCTGAACTGATTCGACGGTCTGCGCGTTGTTTGGTGGATTGGGGGGCAGATGCCATCTTGGGCGCGTCTGCGCATGTGCTGCATGGCATGGAGGTGTATTGCGGTGCTCCGGTGATTTACGACGCGGGTGATCTGCTCTTCGACGCCAGAGACGACGCCAAAGGCAAGCCCGGTGGCGTGTTCACACTCTATCTTGCCCGTGAGGGGGTTGTGGCGGTGGAGATGTCGCCCCTGCGCGTGGGTTACGGTCAAACTCGTCAAATCAAGGGCGCCGAGGCGCAATCGCAGTTGACCCAGTTTTCGAGGCAATGCGAGAAGCTGGGTGCGGCGGTGGTGCGGACTCGCCGAGACACTTTGCTGTTGCATGTGGGTGCAAGCCGATCAACATTTTCCCAAATGCGGTTCGTGGAACCGCGAGCCCCTCTACCTGCCATGAGTCCAGCACGGTTTGCGCACTTCAAACCCGCCCTGGCCGAGGTGATGCAGCAGTTGGTGGTGGACCATGTGCCAGCAGACTGTGCGGTGGATCCCATCGACGTGGGGCCGCTGCGTTTGCTGGGCATCCGCGTGAGCCCAGCGCGCTTGACAGAGCGGGGCATGGTCTGGGTAGAAACATTTTGGTGTTGCGCAGCACCGGTGGCTGAGAGTTTGTTGCTCGACTTTCAGGCGGTGCCTATGCAGCACAATTCAATGCCCCCCTTGGGTTTGGGGTCGGACCATGAGCCTGGTGACTGGCGTGCCCCCACCAACACCTGGAAGCCCGGCATCACTTACCGTGATCGTTACGGTTTAAGGCCTCCGCCGCGTGCCAGCTTGCAATCAGGCTCCTTGGGTTTAACCGTGCGCGTGTTGGGGCAGCATGGCGTTGTGGGTGGGTTTTCAATTCCCTCGGCGGTGGAGCTTTGTCTTCCAAACCCGGCCGCACCCAGTGCCAATTACAGCCGCTTGTACAGGTCGGTTGATTTACCCGCCCGAAGCAAGCCGGAGGTGGTGTGGACGCCCCAAGAGCTGTTGGCGGTAACCGGCGGGCGTTGGCTGGTACCGCCGGGCCAAACGGGCTGGCATGTGAATGGTGTTGTGCGCGCTTTGGCGCACACCGCGTATGTGGGCGAGCCATGCCTGTATGTGGCGTCCACCCAGGCAGACTTGGCCTTTCACGAAATGCGCAGCGCCAACGACGCACCGTCGTCCAATCTGTGGGATAGACACACCAATTTGGCGGGCATGGCAAACAGTTTTGCCGGAGCAATGGTTGAATATCTCCCCCCTGGCATGCCTGCGGATTTTCCGTTGCTCCAAGTGCCCGATCCCATCAAGGCCTTGATGGACCTGGGGGCCACAGCACGCAAGCGCATGCGGGGCAAGGTGGTCGCAATCACAGGCAGTGCGGGCAAGTCCAGCACCGTGGCCTTGCTTCAGCACGTGGCGCGGGGCGCTTTAAAAACAGGCGGGAGCTACGACAACTACAACTCTCGCGTGGGGGCCTTGGTGTGCCTGGCCAGTTTGCCTGCAAACACGGAGTTGGCCGTGATCGAGACGGCGGTGACCGCAATCAACGCGCCAGCGTACTTGCCCATTCGCTTGGTGAATCCAGACGTTGCTGTGATTACCAATATTGCGGCATCGCACCTAAAACCCGGCGAAACGCTGGACCACATCGCCAGGAGAAAAGCGAATGTGTGTGAGGGCATGGCACCGGGTGCCATCCTGGTGGTAAATCGCGACGATGCTTACTTTGAATACTTTAGGCAACGCGCCCAGCAGGCGCAGCTCCGCCTGGTGAGTGTGGGGGAGCATGCTCAAAGCGATGTGAGGCTGCTGCAATACACCGCTGCAAATGGGCAGGTGAGCGCCTCGGTGTTTGGCAAACCCATGCATTGGAATTTAAAAGCACCAGGCAAACACATGGCGATCAACGCCTGTTTTGCAGTGGCTGCGTTGGCGCTGGTGCGCGAAGAGGTGTTGCAAAATCCAGCAGTGCTGGATGGGTTCTCAAGTTTTTTGCCGCAGGACGGTCGCGGCAACCGTCTGCCTGTGGTGGTCAATGGGCAGGCGGTCACCTTGATCAACGAGTCTTACAACGCCAACCCCTTGTCGATGCGGGCAGCGCTGGACGCTTTGGCCACTTGCAGCGAA